>RGBY01000121.1 GCA_009919445.1 Planctomycetia bacterium | reverse complement strand
GATCGCCTCCACCAGGGTGCCGGGCCGAATGCCGGCCACGCCAGTGATTGGAACGTCCTCGGTAATACCCGAGACGTCATCGACTTTGACAACCATTCCCGAGAATCCAACGCTGACGGTGTCGCCATCCGCGAGCGTGACGGGCTGGGAAACGGTAACCGTTTGATTTGGCTGATCCACGGATGTCACAAAGACGCCGGCTGGGAGCCCCGCACCGGTCAATGGAGTGCCCTCATCCATGCCAGCGACAGTGTCAAAAACCAGCCTCGTGCCGGCAAAGCCGAACTGCAGGGCGTTGCCTGACGTCACTGTTTCAGCCGCTGACAGCGTCACTAGTCCGGTGGCAGCATCGATGGCGGCAATGACGGCTCCAGCTGAACCTGCCAACTCAGCCCCGACCGTCAGGCCGGCGGTGTCATCAACAAGAAACTGATCAGTGCTGAGTGAGCCGGTGTAGTCAAAACCGATCACATCACCGGCGGCAACATCGATGGTACCATCAAGAGTCACCGTGCTGCCGCTGACCGCATCTACCTTTCGGCCGGTTGGACTGCCATTGAGGGAAATATCGGCGCCGGCAAGCTGGCCGTCATAGGCAGCCGTGTTGAGCGTGACAGTGACACCGCTGGAGCCAAAGCCAAGCGTTGCGCCGGCTGCCAGCCTAACCGACGTGTCGAGGGTGATTGTGTTGGTCGCAGCATCGACGCCACCAACTGCAACACGGGTTGCCGCAGGAATGCCCAGGCCGGTAACCAAGACACCATCAGCAATGCCACTGACGTCGTCAACAACCACCGCTGTCCCGACGCTGCCGACAGACAGGCTACTTCCGTGGACAACACTGATTCGTTTTGAGAGCGTGATCGTGTTGGTGTCTGGATCGACCGCAGTGACATACGTACCGTCTGCAATACCAGGAGCAGCTGCCACCGGCGCATCGCGCACCACACCACTGACATCAGCGACAGCGACCTGCGTGCCAACCACACCAAACTGCACGTCGTCATCATGGCTGAGCGTCACGTCTGCTGACACCATTACCCGCTTGGCGTCGGCGTCGACGCTGGTCACCACCACGCCGGGGCCTACACCACCGGCCGCCGTGACAATTGCTCCGACATGAATACCAGCCACATCGGCCACGCGAAAACTGTTGCCAGCCGCCCCAAAGAGCAGTTGACCAACTCCCTCAAGGTTGATCGCGCCGCTCAGGGTCACCACCCGGCCGTCAACGCGGCTCACCGTCACATCGAGCGGCGTCCCGCTGGCATCGCTGACGGCCGCACCGACATTGATCCGACGGCCTCCCTCGCTGACCACGATTCTGCTGGCCATCGCTCCGGCGGGAGTTTGCCCACCAGCACTCCCCTGGGGAACGGTGCTGAATCCCAAGAACTGACCTGCCGCGAGTGACACGCTGGTCGACAGGGTGACCTGGCCTTCAGCGACGTTGACTTCCGTAACCGTGGTGCCCGCCGACACGCTGACCCCTTCGACGCTGGCCCCGACGACAATGGCCGACACGTCATCAAGCCCAATGACAGCACCGGAGTATCCAAACCCGACCGCGGTCCCCACCCGAAGCACAACCGGCCGGGAAAACACCACCTCGCCGGTTTCGAGGTCGGCCGGGTTAAAGTCCACCGCCAGCAGTTCGCCAGCCGCTACGGTGACCGGACGGGAAAGGGTTACGACACCAGCCTGTTCATTGACGCCGACCACGACCGGACGGTCCCTGTCAGCCGCGGTACCGTCTGCAATGCCAAGGCGTGATCCAACCCGAATCGCCGATACATCTTCGAGCCTGACCTGTGCTGTGGTCGAGCCGAAGCCCAACTGATCACCCCGCTTGACGGTGATTGGCTGAGAGTAGGTCACCGTTCCGGTAGCCGCATCGACAGCAGTCACTCTCGTGCCCTCGGGCACTGTGTCGGCATTATTAACGTACCCGTCTTCGCTCGCCATGCTGACCGGCGCGTTGAGCGACGCCACCGCAGAGTCACTCATAAAAAAGCGGGTGGCCGTAACCGTGGCCGCGTCAGAAAGACTGAAACCAACCAAGCTACCAGCCGCAAGCGTCACTGGATTGGAAAGCACGATCGACTTGGCCAGCGTGTCGATCGCTTCGACCGTTGTGTTTGGCGGCACGCCGGTCCGACCGAGAAATTGGGCACCCGTTGTGATGACCGAAACGTCATCCAGAAACACCGTGGTGCTGCTCGTGACCGCCTGCAACACCTCCGTGGCTACCGCAGTGAATGAGGCAAGTTTGCCCACTGCTGTAACTGCGAGGGCCTGGACATTTGCCTGAATGCCACTGACGCGGGCAGCCACACCGTCAACCACTTCCGAGATGCCCGCAACAGTGGTTTCAGCACCTGCGACCACCAGGGTTTGGCCGGCAACGGCCGCTTCCACTCCGGCGACCAAGCCGCCTGCGGCGGTGACCGTGACCGATTCACCTGCGACGGTCGCGGTACCACCAGCGAGCGTGGCCGTCTGCCCAGTGACGGTCGTTGCCGGCCCGGTCACCCGAGCGGTGGCCTCTGAGGTTGACGAGAATACCGACAGGACCGTGTCAAGGGTGCTTGCGCCGTCGGAAAGCCGGGCAGCAAATGTTTCAGCTGAAACCGTGCCCGCTTCCGTCAGCGAGAAGGCATAGAGATCGATGTCGGTCCCACCACGCGGGTAGAGTTGCTGAAGGTGCAACAGATCGTTGTCGCTCGGGAAAATCGCCTCGCCTGGCAGCGACTCGCCGAGGACCGACGGCACGTCATAGGAGTGCCAGAGTCCGAGCACCTTGCCGATCTGCCGCATCGCTGCCGTGAAGAACGCACCACCATACTCGCTTTCGCCCCAATCGCGGTTGGCATTGATCACTGCCAAAGCGTCGTCCGAGGGAACACCGGCGGTAATCGACCCGCGGGAAAGACCCTCAAGTGATCCAACCGGAGTGTTGTCGGAGATCACCCGCGTGTCTCCAAGCGCAACGGTGATGCCGTCGGCAGGGGTCTCGACGAAGCGAATACCCGCGTAGCGGCTGAACAGGTCAAAGACTTCTCGCACCCGCAGTTTCTGCTCAGCAGTCATCAGGTTTGAGAGTGGGTTGCCCTGGGTATTGCTGCCGTAATTCGTCTTGAAATTGAAAGGAACGGTGAAGATCTCGGTGCTGTCGGGAGATACTGGCTCGTACCCCAGTTCAGCAACACCGTGATTACTGTTGTCAATCGGGACGTCGCGGTGCCCGGGCTCATCAAGGCTGCCGGGCTGGTTGGGATAGCGCAGGTCGGGCAGCGTTCCGGGCTGTGGAATGGAACTCTCCGCATCGATGGAGGCAGAGATGACAACTCCCGCCTCGTCAATGGTCCCCGTCGCGAGGGCAGTGTCGTAGCTTGACCCGGCATCACCGACAATTCCGGGAATAACTTGTGGTGCAGCCAGAATGCCACTGCCACCAATCTCAAGGCGGTAAAGCGCGCCGTCGACGATGTCAGTCGGCGCAAACCGCAGGCTGGCCGAATGCGTGGTGGCATCGTAGACGACCTCGACCGGGCTGCGCATTGTGTCAGTGACGTCTTCGCCGGTACCTTTATCAACTTGGATCAGCTTGTAGAAATCGACCGTTTCAGCAGCGGTGGTGTTCAGGGATTCGGCAGCGTTGAAATAGACGTTAACCGTATTCCGCGACTGGGTCAGCCCATTGGTCAACCCTTCACCAGCACGGCTGACCGGCTGTGGCACGACTGCTACCACCTGCGGGCCGAGGCTGATGTTGACATCAAAGCTGAATGAACCACCACCACGGAAGGCCTGCTCATCCACGGTTCGCAAGCCAGAGATCGCACCGGTGGCCTGATCAATCGTGCTGGAAATCGTGAAGCGATAGGTATCGTCGGGAAGGGGCTCAGCAAACCGAATGACCACCTGGTTGCGGGCCGGCAGATCATCAACCACCAGCACACCCGGTGAGACCTGAATGTCTGCGAGACTGCCCTCGCCGCCAAACCCATCCCCTCTGCCGCCGCTACGGACAATCGAAACACCTTCCAGCAGGGCCTCGGGATCGGGATCGATCTCGCTGCCGGGGGTAAACCGCAGCGTGATCTGCTGCGGCGACTCACTCAGCGTGCCCGCCAGGGGAATAAGCCCTTGATCAATCTGGGCGGTAAAGAAGGTCTCGCCCTCAGTAACAGCAGCTGAGACGAAATCAATCGCCAGCAACTGCCGCGGTTCAAGCGACTCAAGCGGCTGCGGAGCAGCATGGTGCTGCTGGCGTCGCCTACAAGCCTGCCGGCGAGGGCGTCCTTTGAAAAGGCCGCGGATGAGTCCTGGCCACGTTAATCGCTTCATATTTTCCCCGGCTCTGGTGTCGCAGAAGGAATTTTCGTTGAGTGTGATTGAGGCTTGGGGCTGCTGCGGCTGGTCTCCCACGAGGCCTAAGCCCACGCCAGCTCCCGCTGCTTTTCTAAAGATTGCAAGCTGCCCAATTTATGCATTTTGTAGGGAATAGACTGCCACTATGGATACTTCGGCCAAATGGCCAACGAGTCCTTAAACGGTTGACCATTCACGCTATCAACCACCTCCGAAGGGAGCAACGATTCGGCATCACTCGGATGGATTTCTCCCTACGCGGAGGTGGGAAAGATGGTTCACTGGCCGCCGCTACCCAGCCCTGGGGTCTTGAGTGCGCTGCATACTGGCTGGTGACGGTCACGAGGTTCACGAGCCCGTCGTGGCCTCTGGCAGGCCGCTGAACGTGGTCCAGCGGGCTCCGTTCGTGAGCTTCGTCATCGACTGCCCACCAAGGCTGATTTCGACCTCGTAGTTGACGGCGGTGCCCGCCCCGTAGCCGTCTGCCGGCTCATCCCAGGCCAGGGTGATGGCGGTTTGGGTCGAACTGCTTTGCAGGTTGACCGGGCCAAGCAATTCACCGCGGGCGGTGGCCGGCGCGGTCGGCACAGAAAAATCTCCTGTTCCCTGAGCGGTCACCGCGGCCACCTGGAACACGTAGGCTTTCCCGTTTATCAGTCCATCAACCCTTGCCTGTGTTCCGATGACTAAGTTGCCTGAGTAGGTCTGCCAATCTGGTGTTCCACCCTCAACGAACAGGGCATATTGCAAGGAATAGCCCTGCACAGGCAGGCCACCGGTCTGCGTGGGTGCCGTCCACGAAACATCAATCGCGTTTCCACCATTTTCGACAACTGGTGTCGCTGTCACATCAGTCGGCGCAGCCGATTCCCCAACCGGCTGCACAGGCAGCGAGGCCGTCGACCACTCACCCAGAAGCGTTCCGCTCGCCGTCACAGCCGCCACCCTGAATCGGTAGAACAGGCCATTGGTCAGATTGCCGACGGTCGTCTGCGGATCGGTGCCAGGCCCGTCGGTGAAGTTTTGCCAGGTGACGCCGTCGTTGGTAGAAAACTGGACGCGGTAGTCAGTGATTGCTGTTCCGCCACTGCTCACCGGCGGCGTCCAAAAGACGGTTGCGGCAGTGTCACCGGCGATGGCCGAAACGCCAGTGGGTGGATCGGCTGGCACTCGTGGGGTTACGACGGCAGAGTTCGCTTCTGCGCCGTCCCCGGTGTCGTTGGTCGCCACGACACGGAACTGATAGCTCAGCCCCGGCACCAGCCCAGCGTCAACCGTCAGGGTTGTGCCGGTCACACCTGTCGCGATCGGCACCTGCGGCCACTCGTCGGCCGGCAGTCGCTGATAGATGTCATATCCGGTCACCTCGGCACTGCTACTCGACGCCGGGTTGTACGTCCACGCAAGGTCGATCGTGCCATCGGGTGGCACCACCGCCGAGACGCTCAACGAGCCGGCGGGCAGGCCTGTCAACTCCAGTGGCCCAACAATCTCTGCGGCTCCATCACCCGAACTATTCCGGCCTAAAACCCTGAACCAGTACGGGACGAAGGCGTTCAGGCCGGTGACTGAAGCAGTCCGCTGGTTTGCGGGATAATCAGCAGAGAGCGTCCAGGGCCCGGTCGCCGACGTGCTGGAGAACACGGCATACCCCTCCACAACATCGATGGGGTCAGCTGGTGCAGCCCACGAGAGATCGACCCGATCCGCCCCGAGCGTGGCAACGAAATTCTGAGGAGCGGATGGAACAGGGAGGTTGCCTGACGCTGCATAGTGACGATTGTTGTACTGATCAATGCCAGTGAATGGATTTGGTGCAAAGTCGAGGCCCGCAAAAGCCTCTTCTCTCAACACCCCGCCGCTGAGCGTCCGCCGACCAATACTACCCTGAGTGTTTTCCGTAGTTCCAGCAAAGTTGTTGCCCTCAATGTTAACACGATTGAGTTCGTCTGCCGCATTGAAAACCGCATCGCTGGCAAGCAAGATGCCGTATCCACCGTTGGCAGTGATTGTATTCCCGTAGCCACTTCCTGACGCCGCCAGACTTCCCACTTGATGGGATTCATTTGGCAATTCTTGACTCACGCCAGCAATCACAATACCGGAACGCGTATTGCCGCTCACGTCCGTATTAAGGATTGAGTGAATCCCATCACTCAGGACAATGCCGCGATCATTATCACGAACGACATTTCGGTCCGCAGCCACGTCACTGCTTCCGAAGGTCACAGCTGTTGTGGTCCGCAGGCCGGGGTAGTTGGGGTCCCGTGGGCTACTTTCGGCAACTGGATAAGAGAGTGACACCTCTTGGCTCACAGCGTCAAAACCGGCGACAGTCGTGCCTGTGGCGAGCCCACTTCCAGAAACCGGCATTCCCAGGTAGAGCCGGCTAAAGAACGGCGACGGGTCTGCCACGACTCCGGCGAGACTGATTGACGTTTGTCCCTGCAGCAGCGTCACCTCAATCGCGCTGAGTGTTGGCACGGTGCCAATCGTCACCCGGCCCTTCGTTGTCACGTCCACCCCGACACCGCTGTTGCGTATTCTGTCGCGAAACAAAAGCTTTCTGGTAACCTACTTTTATGGGAAGACCAGCCAAGCCTGTTGAGCAGAAGCGCCTGATAGGCAATCCGGGCAAACGCCCGCTACCTGCGGAAAGCGCCACAATCGCGCTACCAGGCGGATACACCGACCCTCTGCGCCCTTTAGGCGACGCGGGGCAGAAGCTATGGGACTCGATCTACGCCAAAGGCGAGTTATGGATTAGTAGTCGAACCGACACTGAGTTTTTGCAAATGGTCTGCGAGCAACAAGACCGCAGACTATGGTTGATGGAAAGAGCGCAAGCAGATCCTGAGAACTGGCGGTTGTTCCGTCAGCTCCACGACCTAGAGGTGATGATTGCGAACAATATGGGCAGGTTAGGACTCACACCCGCTGACCGCACCAAGTTGGGCTACGCCGAGGTAAAAGCTAGGTCGAAGCTAGAACAGTTGCAGGACAAGTGGGAGAAGAATGGAAAGCTGGCCTCCTAAGTGGCTGACTCCGGTCCCCGAGGATGCGCTAACATCGTCTTATGGACTTAGAGCAAGCGACTTTATTGATACGTTCGCTACGCATCTGTCAA
>RGBY01000013.1 GCA_009919445.1 Planctomycetia bacterium | reverse complement strand
CCGTCCTTGTTCCGCCGAAAGTCAATCAGGCGGTAATGACGCATGTGCCCACCACCACGATGGCGAACCGTGATCTTGCCCTGGTTATTGCGTCCGCCCGTCTTCTTCTTCCGCGTCCGCAGGCTCTTTGGAGCATCAGCACCCGGAGTGAGATCAGCAAAATCGGACACACTCGCTGAGCGGCGGCCTGCACTGGTCGGCTTGTAAATGCGAATGCCCATGATTCTGTCTTTCCGTCGTTACGCGTCGTTTGCTTGTGCTTTGTGGCGAAGTCACCTGCCAACGGCAGGCTGATAATCGAGTTTCGAAAACCTTTAGAACAGCGAGATCTTGTCCTCAGCATTGAGGGTCACGACCGCCTTCTTCCAAGGCTTTGTGCTTCCGCGGCGAAGGCGGCTGCGGCGAACCTTACCCAAGCGATTTTGAACCGCCACCTTACTCACCCTCACCTGAAACAATTCTTCCACGGCGCGGCGGATATCGGCCTTCGTCGCGGCCGTAGCCACCTGGAAGGCATAGGCGTTGTTTCGGTTGGCACGGTGCATCCCCTTTTCGGTCACCAGCGGACGCAGAATGACCTGGTGAGGCGCGAGATTCGGATTCAGCTTGGGCTGCGGGGCTACGGGAACTGGCATGGCTTAAGCTTCTCCTGCTGCTGCGGTGGCAGTTTTCGATGCGGAACGACTGCGGGCAGCGGCTCTCCCGCCCTGCTTGCGAGCCGAGGCGGTTCGGCTGCCGGCCTGCCGCCGCTTGACCTCTTCCCGAAATGCGTCAATCGCCGCCGTGGTCATCACAATGGCCCGAGGCTGCAAAATACTAAGGGCGTTGAGCTCCGCCACCGGCGAAACAGACACACCAGCAATATTGCGGGCACTCTTCCAGAGGTTGCCGTCGTGCTTTTCAGCCGAGACCAGCACTGTCTTGCCCGACACCCCCAATGACTGCAGCGTTGCTGCCATGGCACTTGTCTTTGGTGTCTCGAACGAGAGGCCCTCAACGAGGACGACTTCTTCGTCAGCCAAACGTGAGGCCAACGCCATTCGGGTGGCTGACTGCAACGCCTTCCGAGGCATCCGCCAACCAAAGTCGCGAGGACGCTTGGCAAAGATGTGACCACCGCCACGCCTCACGCCACTTCGCTTGGATCCCGCACGGGCGTTGCCAGTACCCTTCTGGCGATACATCTTTTTGGTCGTCCCTGCAACTTCAGCCCGGCTCTTCGTGCGGAACGTTCCCTGGCGAAGATTCGCCTGGTACATCACAACCGCGTCGTGAAGCAACTGCTTATTGATCCGCGGTGCCAGCTCAGCCGGATCAATCTCGTAACTGCCAACCTTTTTGCCGGTGGCGTCATAGACGGCGAGATTCATTTCGCACCCTTCTTCTTGGAAGTCGGCGTTCCGACGGTAGCAACCCGTCGCACCTTATTGGTCTGCCGCACGACGACATAGCCACCGTTGGGACCAGGAACAGCACCCCGCACCATCAGCAGGTTCCGCTCAGCATCGACACCAACAAGCCGCAGGTTCCGCATCGTCGATCGCTCGTTGCCGAAACGACCCGCCATCTTCTTGCCCTTGAAGAGCCGGCCCGGCGACTGACACATGCCAGTGCCACCCTGATGGCGATGAACCTTCTTTACACCGTGGCTCGCCCGCTGGCCCGCAAACCCATGCCGCTTCATGACACCCGCAGTCCCACGACCCTTGGTCGTGCCGGTGATATCAACAGCATCACAGCCTTCGAACACGGCGACCGTCAGCACCTGGCCAACTTTGGCCTTTGATTCACCGCGGAACTCGCGAACAAATCGCTGGGGCTCGCAGTCGGCCTTCGGAGCCAACTCGACACCTGCCTCAGTCAGCCGCTTGACTCGCTTGCTATCGAGCCTCGCAACCTGCCCGCGGACAGAGCGGCTCGCAAGGCGTCGCGGCTTATCACGAAAACCAACCTGAATGGCGTCATAGCCATCCCGATCAGCCGAGCGACTGAGCAAGACGGTGCAGGGACCAGCTTCGATGACAGTAACCGGCACCACCGTGCCGTCAGCGTCGAATATCTGCGTCATCCCGACCTTCCGGCCCAGAAGACCTTTTCGGTCCATCTCAACAGGCTCTACCTGCTCGACGGGCTCAGCAGGTGCGGCGGCTGTCGCCTCAGCCGCCGCCTCTTCCGAACCCGCTTGCGGATCTTTCTGATCTTCTTCTGCAGCCATATTCTTTCGCCCGCGGAAGTTCAGCCACCGGCTTTTGCCGGCCTGACACCTCCCCTCACGCTCGAAGCCGTTGGCTGCGGGAGTAGACGAGTTTCTCGTCCCTTACCCGCGACGCCTTCCAAGCATGAACCGTGCGCTCCTCGTTTACGTTTGCTCTCAATCCCAGTAAGGGCCCGCGGGCCCACGTTGTATCCTTTGCGGCAGCCGTCTCCTACTTCGACGATGCCTTAATCTTGATGTCGACTCCAGCCGGGAGGCTCAACTTATTGAGCGCCTCAATCGTCTTGGCCGTTGCCTGCACGATGTCGACAACCCTCTTGTGTGTCCGAATTTCGTATTGCTGCCGGGCCTTCTTGTCGACATGCGGTCCCGACAAGACCGTGTATCGCTCAATCCGTGTGGGCAGCGGAATAGGACCGTGCACCTCTGAGTTGGTTCGCTTTGCCGTATCGACAATTTCTGCCGCGCTCTGATCGAGCACAGCATGGTCGTAGGCTTCCATGCGGATACGAATAATTTCCTGCGTCGACGCAGCCACGGCACATGCTCCAAATACGAACGGTCCGAAATGGCATCCATCCCGGGAGGCTCGGTGCTTCGGGACCCAAACGCGGTGACGGACACCCGAAACGGACCCAAAGACCTCGCACTGAGACCTCTGTTATCACGTCGTCGGCAGCCAGCAAGACCGCGAAAAGTCGCCCGAAACGACCTTTTCCGCCGAGGCCCGAGCCCGATGAGGAATCGGGGGCCGGTCAGCGGAGGAATCTCGAAATGTAAGAGCGGGGTTGTGGGCTGTCAACACACCACTCTGTTTTCCGCGATTTTTATCAGCCGGTCTCCTCGTTGGGCCAGCCAGCGAGCGGTCACTTAGACGTAGGCTGCCGCGGTCTCTGCCGGAGCTGGCCCGTACTTCAGCGGTGCCATGGTGAAACTGGCCCGCCCCTGACTGACGCTTCGAACCGCAGCGGAATAGCCAAACATGCTGGCCAACGGTGCCTCCGCTGTCAGCACGGTAACGCCCCCCCGCACCTCAGTCGCGGTGATCACTGCCCGACGCTGCTGCAGATCATTGATCACGTCACCCAGGTGTTCCTCCGGCACGCTCACCTCGACCCGCATAATCGGCTCCAAAAGCACGGTTCCCGACTGCGTAAGCATCTGTTCAATGGCGTCGGCTGCGGCAATCCGCACCGCCACCTCACCCGGCAGTGGCTCGGGGAGGGGGCTTTCGAGCACAACAATCCGCATGCCCCACAGCGGGCACCCCTTTAGCCCCCCGCGTTCGGCGCTTTCACGAACAGCCTCGGTCATGGCAGCAGCCAACTCGGCCAGCTGCTCACTCTCAGGAAACCAGCCCTGCTCAACAGTCACGCCCGTCTGCTCGCCCGTGGGCTCGGCCGAAAGCGTCACCGTTGCCAGCAGCGTCTGCCCTGCTACCTGCCGGTTTGACTCGCCACTTACTTTCACCCCCTTGGCGAGAGTCTCCTTGTAACTCACCCGAGGCTTGTGGACGCGGCAATGCAGGTTGAACTCGCGTTCGAGCCGGTGGCGAATGACCTCCAGATGAAGTTCGCCCATCCCGGAAATCAGCGTCTGGCCAGTATCCTCGCTCTCGATTGCCCGAAAGGTGGGATCCTGTCGCTTCATCATTTCGAGGGTGTCGGCCAGTTTTTTCCGTTCCAGACTGGTCTCAGGTTCGATTGCCATCGAGATCACGGTCTCAGGAAACTCGATCGACTCCAGCAGAATCGGAGCTTGGGCGTCGCAGAGGGTGTCGCCAGTCACGCTCAACCGCGGGCCAATCACGCCGACGATGTCGCCAGCCGAGCATTCCGCCACCTGCTCTCGCCGATCAGCCTGCACATGCCAGAGTTGAGCGATGTTTTCCTTCTTCTGCTTGGCTGGATTCCAGGCCCGACTACCTGCCTTGAGGGTGCCTGAATAGACCCGCATGAAGGCCAGATCACCATGCTTTTCGGCCAGGACCTTGAAGACAAGGCCGCAGAACGGGGCCTCCGGATCGGCCGGACGGCTGATCGTGGCAGGCTCTTTCTGCTTAGGGTCAAGGCCCTCCACCGGCGGCACATCCGCGGGGCTTGGCAGATACCAGCCCACCGCATCGAGAACTGGCTGAACACCGATGCAGTCGAGTGCCGAGCCCGTCAGAACCGGCACAACCCGCCGCTGGAGTGTCGCCGTCCGGATCGTTTCTCGCATGAGCGAAACAGGGATTTCCGCTTCGGCCAGGGCCAACTCGGCGAGTTCGTCCGAGAAATCGAACAGGGTGGAAACCAGCTGCTCTCGCCACTGTTCCGCAACGGCCTGCATCTCCTCTGGGATTTGAGTCCGGGTTGGCTCAACCGCTGCGGCCTTCCCGCTTAGGACTTCGTCTTTCGGCGGAAAGCTGACCAACTCCATGGTGACCAGGTCGATGACTCCGCGAAATGGATCACTGACGTGAGGCGGACCGCTACCCAGAGGAATCTGCAGGAGCAACGGCTCGGCCTTGAGACGCTCCCGCACTTGATTCACTGTGCCAAAAAAATCGGCCCCTTCACGATCAAGCTTGTTGACCAGCACTAGCCGAGGCACCCGATACCGATCAGCCTGCCGCCAGACTGTTTCGCTCTGGGCTTCGACCCCTTCTCTGGCCGAAAGCACGACGACTGCTCCATCGAGAACGCGGAGGCTCCGCTCAACCTCGGCCGTAAAGTCGACATGGCCCGGGGTATCGATCAGGTTGACCGTCACATCACGCCAGGGGAATGAGACTGCCGCCGAGTAGATAGTGATCCCCCGCTCCTGCTCCTCCGGATCAAAGTCGGTCACCGTGGTACCCCGATCGACATCGCCAAGACGATGAATTGCCTTGGTGAAAAAGAGCATCCGCTCGGTGAGGGTTGTCTTTCCGGCATCAATGTGAGCGATAATACCGATATTGCGGATACTCTTCAGCGAACGACTGGGGGCACGAGACATGGGCAGGCGAAACGGCACGGGCCGCAGTTGGGGACAGTTCCAGATGAGCCGGGACAATCCCGCTGGTTCATCCGGTAGCATAGAGAGGTTTAACTTCTGCGGTATCTTACCGGGCCGGATGCTCCTGGCGTCAGCCCATTTGCCAGAATGATCGCAACCGCCCCGGCAGGGAGAGAAAGGACAGCATGACCGTTCTGCTGCTCGTGGCCCTCGCAGCCGCCACGCTTACCCTTGGTTACTGTATTTACGGTCGCTGGCTCGCCAGCAGGCTGTTTCAGCTCGATCCGACGGCAACCATGCCCAGCGCCGCGTTGCAGGACGATCGCGACTTTGTGCCGACCCCGCCGGCAATCGTCTTTGGCCATCACTTTACCAGTATTGCTGGCACGGGACCGATCGTGGGGCCGGCACTGGCCATCATGTGGGGCTGGGGTCCGGCTCTCGTCTGGGTGCTGCTCGGATCGATCCTAATCGGCGGCATGCACGACATGGCAGTGCTGGTAGTCAGCCTGCGGAACCGTGGCATGACCATTGGAGAAATTGCGGGCAGGCTGCTCAACCCTCGGGTGAGGCTGCTCTTTCTTGTGCTGCTGCTGTTTGCCCTCTGGGTGGTGCTGGCCATTTTCGGCTGGGTAATCGCCAGCGTCTTCGTGCAGTTTCCCGAGGCGATCCTGCCGGTGTTTCTACAGATTCCCATCGCGGTGGCGATCGGTCTCCGGGTCCATCGGCAAGGCAAAAACCTCCTCGGTCCCAGTCTGGCGGCGTTGGCCGCGATGTATGCCACTGTCTGGCTGGGGGCAGGCTGCCCTGGAACCAGTTGGACTGGCGGCCCGCTTGGCCAGCTGATTCAGGGCATCAACGGCACCGTTGCGGGCTGGCCAATCTGGCTCTGGGTGGCGATCCTGCTGGCCTACTGCTATGTCGCCAGCGTCCTGCCGGTCTGGATCCTGCTGCAGCCCCGTGACTACATCAACAGCTTGCAACTGATTTCCAGTCTTGGCCTGATTGTGGTTGGCCTGCTGGTGACCGCGACAGTCGGCCCTGCCACGATTGCCACCGGCACCCCGGCCCCGGCCTTGGAGATGTTTGCCCCGCTGCTTGAACTCCATCCCAAGAACGCTCCACCGGTCGTGCCCTTCCTGTTCGTCACCATCGCCTGTGGTGCCGTCAGCGGCTTTCACTGCCTGGTTAGTTCTGGAACTTCCAGCAAGCAGCTTCGCTGTGAAACCGATGCCCGAGCCGTCGGCTATGGCTCGATGCTGCTGGAGGCGTTTTTAGCCGTCATTGTTATCGTGGCAGTGGGCGCTGGTATCGGACTGGGTTGGCCGCAGGAATACCCAGGACAGACGGGCACAGAACTCTGGCAGACGCTCTACGCGGATTGGCGGGGCGTCACCGGCGGCAAGGCGATTGCCGCTTTTGTGGTTGGCTCGGGCAATTTGCTTGAATCGCTCGGCATTGATGCCGTGATGGCACGGGCTCTCGTCGGCGTGCTGGTGGCCAGCTTTGCCGGCACCACACTCGACACAGCCACCCGGCTGCAGCGGTACGTGGTGCAGGAACTGGCCGGCACGCTGCTCGGCAAACTTCAGGGGAGAACCGCTGCAGGCCGTTCAACCAACCCGCTAGCCCTGCCACTCACGTGGCTAACCACGCCCCATGGCGCGACCCTCTTTGCGGTCGGCACTGCCTTCCTGCTGGCCCTGCTCCCCGCCCCGGGAAAAGACTGGAGCGTGGCCAACCTCGGCACCGGCGGCCTGATTCTCTGGCCACTCTTCGGTGCCACCAACCAGTTGCTGGCCGGCCTGTCACTGCTGGTGATTAGCTTCTACCTCCGCCGCCGCGGCCTGCCGACATTCGTGGCCACCCTGCCAATGGTCTTGATGCTGGTCATGCCCGCCTGGGCGTTGTGCATCAACATCAGTCGCTGGATCGATGGTGGTAGCCTTGCCCTCGTTGCGGTCGCGGTCGTCATGCTGGCGGTTGAGGCCTGGATGGCGGTCGAGGGGATGCTGCTCTGGGGTCGGGTGCAGGGCGTCATGGAAGAACCGCTGCCTCCGCTTCTGGTTCGCTGCCAGGATATCGCCCACGACCAGGCATGACATCGCCCGACAGCACGCTACCTGCCGCCAATCGACTCAGCCTGGACGGCACTCGCATCCACCTGCGGCCGTTCTTTCCAGAGGTGCAAGGCTGGCCCGTGGCCACCCCCTGACTCACGAGCAGCAAAGACAGCTGAGACATCATCGGTCTGCTCGCCAGGCCAGTACTGCTCTCGGATCAACACAAGGCTGAGATGCTCTCGCCCGGCTCGCTGAGCTTCCTGAACCGCCTGCGTGACAGTAATGCCCATGTCCGAGGGCTCATGGAAGCAGGTAGCATGCCCGACGGGATAGTGCTCGAGGTCGACCTGCTTCAGCGACGAGACCGTGCGAAAAACATTCGGTGCGTTGGCTGCCGTAAGCTGGTCTTCTGTCCACGCGTCTTCACTGATGGCGTAGACTCGAAACAAAAATCCACCATCGTAGGCATGACGGCTGATACTCTGCCCGTGCAGTTGAAGCATGGCGTGCGTGATCGCCGCAGGTTCATCAGGCAGCTGGAACTTCAGGAAACTCATCCGGTTCTGATCGCTCTGGGAATGCCGGCCGACGGAAAGCTGTGGCTCGTGGCCGAAGTTGGTCTCTGCCTGCTCTCCCTGCTGCACGGTAGCGTCCGCAACCGGAGAGACGACCTCATGGGTGAGCGGCTGAGCCTGGATGGTAATGAGCATGCCACTCTTTGGAGGCTGATGCAGCCTTAGTTTCTGACTCGCTGGAAGAGCGACTCCGCAGATCACCTCACCATGCCGGGCTCCACTGACCAGTTCGGCAGTCGCGAGGGCCCCGTGAGGAAGATTCAGATGGCTGAAGTCGAACTCAATTTCATACCCCTGGAAGTCACTGGGCTGGGTCGACCAAATGAAGAAGCGCTGACTCTCTTCGTCGTACGTCGTCCAGGATCGGTATTCCGGATCAGAACAAGCAACGTCGGTCTTGAGCAACGGACGGCCGCTATGGAATCCCTTGCTAAACAAGCGACAGACCTCAAAGTTTTTCGTGCCGTAACTGATCTGCTCATGCTCCTTGTCGTCGCCATCAGGATCTTGCTCCCGATGCATCGAATAGGTCACCGTATTTGAGAACGGCCCGGTATTGTTCCACGACCAGACCCCCGGATCACTAAGCTTGAAGACGAAAATCCCGTACACGCCCTGCTCTTCTAGCATCCAGCCCCAGATGCCCGCCATCGCCGAGAACACAGCTGGGGTGTCATTTGTAAATGTCGTTGTGGGCCGCCCCCAGTAGCGACCTGTCGCAAAGTTCAACTCCGTAAAGACCTGCGGCAGAACTTCTCCGGCTTCTTCCCGCATCATCTGCTTGGCCTGACGGACCTCTAACGCATTCTGGTGCGGACGCCCCGAATAGCGGTGGCGATTGAACAACTGAAACAGCCTGTCACTGCTTTCAGTGCCGTCGTACCGCGTATGGAGTGTCTGCATCATGATGCGGGCATTACGGCCTTGAAAATCTGATGCCAACACCGGCGCCGAAAAGATGGCGGTGAGGCCACGGTGATGATCACGATTGACATCGTCGATTGCAGAGTGCACCGCATCGGCAATCAGGGTCAGCCGCCGCCGCACCTGCTCGTCAGTCGATTGGTCGAAGTACCAGTCCGGTTCGTTGCCATATTGATGGGCCGCCACGTCAAAATTCTTGGCAAGGTAGTAGGTCAGCACATAGCAACTGGCCCAATTGATGAAATCATCATGAATGGTGTCCGGCCAGGTTTTGGCCCCGGTCTGGTTGATCACCTCAATACCAAGCGCCTGGTAGACCGAAAACTCACCTGCCAGAGCCTCATGGTGCTTATTGAGAAACGCTCGCATGGCGACAATGTCGTTCTCTTCTGGTGCTGACCGCAGGGCAGCCTTCAAGCGTTCGAAATCTGCGGCGGTGTCCACGGTCTCTTGCGGACGGATGTACATATCCATGTATCGTGGAGCACCCACCCAGGTACGGACAGCTCGCGTTTCGGCATACTTAAGCCAGGCGTCCGTGTTTGTTCCTGGAATGGCGGTCGCGCGAAAGCCGGCCCATTCATAGGTTGTCCCCTCCTGCGTGAGCGAAGGTGTCACAACGGCATCGGCAACTCCCTCCGGGCGGGCCTTGATCAGGAAGGGGTTTTGCCCCAGCAGCGTCTCCAGTTCTGCCAGAATCGGTTTTTGCTTGAGTGCCTCAAGCCCCTGACCGACCAGGACAAGGGGGCCCTGCTGCAGCCATTCGAGGCCAGCCCGTTCGGCTAGCCTGCCCACCTGCTCAATAACCCCGTGGCCCTCGGTCATGGTGAAGGTAAATGTCTGACCATTGAGTTCAGTTGAAATGCGATCGGCTTCGATGCGATCTTCCTCAACGCGATCGACTTTCCCTCCCAGGCTTTCACAGACAAAGAGCAGAACCGCTCGCGTCCAGTCATCACTCAGACAGGCCTCAGCGACCCGGGGTGAGACACGCGTGCGTCCGGCCCGGCTGTATCCATAAGGACTGCCATCGAAGAGGACCACCGCCTCGCTCTTCTGCATCGCTGCGAGCAAGCCAGGCGAACCAAAACGCGCCAGTGGCGCGGGCCGCTGGGTGTTGTAGACCTCAACCTCAGCAATCCCTGAGGAACTTCCGCTGGTCGCAAGTGAAAGCCGAACGGCACTGGCAGAACGCGGAGCAAACTGAAACTGGCCTCGTTCCTTCGGGCTAATAGGGGAGATCTCTTCCCAATGCTTCCCGTCATAGAGTTCGAGCCTCAGCGACTGAATTCCCTGTGGCTTTTTTTCTCGGACGAGTATCCGGTCGATCGGTTCAGCCAGCCCCCAGGAGATTTCCAGCGAGCCTCCGGACTCTTTGGGGTCGGGCACCCAGGCTGTCTTTTCATCTCCATCATGGGCATACCAGGCAAATCGTCCACTTTTATAGGACGAAGCACGGGTCAAATCCCGCCGGCTGTTGAGCACATGATTTTGGTTAAAGATGTCATCTGAACTCTGAAGCCCACTGGCCTGATCTAGTTCAACTTGCTCCAGCGGATCGATCGCCCAGCTTTGCCCCCCCAACTGAAACACAAACACGATCACAATGCCGCTGATCAGATTTTTCGTGGACAGCAAACCGTTCTCTCTCTTGTCGTATGACTCTTTGCTCGCTTCACGTTTCTTCAGGACAAGAAAACCTGTCCCTTATTGCTAGACCCTACAGAATGCACCCTGAAGGAGGCAAGAATGGGCAACTCAGATAGGCTCAGTTGTGCCAGGGTCGAGCAGGCACATGCTTGATGCCAAGACTCTGCACCAGATGCTGATCTGCCAGATGCCGAGTTGCCTGCTGCCAGAGACTTTCGTCATCACCAAACACACGGTCCGGTGTTGCATCGGCAACACCCCACGAGCCTTCTGCAAGTTCTCGCTCAAGCTGTCCGGCAGACCAGCCAGAGGAGGCAATGACAACCTTCAGTGGCTTCCTCGCCTGCTGCAGGAGCATTTCAACAAGGTCATGCCGTGCCGTGAACTGAATACCAGGAGCCACTTCCGCCTCCCCCTGACTGGCATCCGTATGCACGACCACCAGCGGGCCCTCCACGGGCCCACCGACCATCACTGGCAGTGTGAGGGGACAGGGTCCGGTGCCAATTCGCTCCCAGATGTCCGCCAACTGCACTGAACTGCGACGGTTGATCACCAACCCAAAAGCCCCCTCGCTATCGTGATGGACGAGAAGCACCACCGTACGGGCAAAATGTGAGTCCGCCAGACTCCGAGATGCAACGAGGAGTTTTCCTGTCAATGAGTCCACCGCAAAGAAAACTCCGCTTCAAAGCCCAATGGTTTCCACACCCATTTGTTCCATTCTCTCGTTTCTCTCGTAGCGAAAAAAAGAACGGTACGTGAGCAGCGCTGGCGATTGTCACATCTGCTTGGGCACGCGAATGCCGAGGAGCTCCAGCCCCTGCCTCAATGTGCGACCAGTGAGGTCGGCGAGTGCCAGCCGTGTGGTCCGCTGCCGCCCCTCCGCCTTGAGTACCGGCAGGGCATCATAAAAACTCGAGAAACTTCCGGCCAACTCAAAGAGCCAGGCTGTGAGAACATTGGGGCGATAATCTGACTCAACATCTTCCAGTACCGCTGCCAAGCGGAGGACATTCAGGGCAAGACGTCGTTCCCGAGGATCAACCAGTTCCACGGCCGTTGGATCAGCCGCGACCTGCTGCCGCAAAGCCTCTCGGTCGATCCCACCGCGGCCAGCGATTCCCTCAACCCGCGCGACGGCATATTGCATGTAGGCCGCCGTGTTGCCCTTCAGTTCAAGCATCTTGTCAAAACTGAAGACGTAATCGGTCGTCCGGTTCTGTGACAGGTCGGCATACTTGATTGCCCCAATGCCGACTGCCTCGGCCACCGCTTTACGCTGGGCCTCGTCCATTCCCTGCCGAGCATGCTCGCCCTCTCCAACAATGGCTGCTGCCCGCTCGACCCCCTCGTCCAGCAGGGCCTCAAGACCAACCGTGTCACCCGCCCGTGTTTTGAAGGGCTTGCCGTCTTCGCCCAGCACGGTCCCAAAGGCAATATGCACCAACTCCATCGCTGCCAGTTGTTTGGCTGCCCGACACCCCCAGGACCGGGCCGTGGCGAACACCTGCTGAAAGTGCTGGCTCTGTCGATGATCGACAATGTAGAGAATGCGGTCTGGCCGCCAATGCTCCGCCCGCCAGGCAATCGTCGCCAGATCAGTGGTCGCATAAAGAAACGCACCGTCAGCCTTGCGAATCAGCAGCGGCGTCTCCTGGCCATCCAGAAAAACACCAATGGCACCGCGGCTTTCTCGAGCAAGCCCGCTGGCCTGGAGATCCTCCACCACGCCATGCAAAAGCGGCTGAAAGAAGCTTTCGCCAAGCGTGTGGTCAAACTCGATGTCGAGCCGCTGATAAATCCGCTCAATCTCTTGCCGACAGACCGGCATGAACTCTTCCCAGAGCTTCCGGTTCTCAGCATCCCCCTCATGCAATTTGGCTGTCTCCAGCAGCACCTCCCGGCCTGCCTCGGGATGAGCTGCAGCCAATTCCTTCGCAACAGGATCGGCCGCCAACTCTTCTGGCTTGGCATCCACTACTTTCCGGACCAGCCGATAGAGTCGCCCGAGTTCTGCGGTCGGATCAGCAGCGTAGGCCGCATCCTCACGACAGTGCTTCCAGCCCCAGAGAATCATGCCGAACTGCGTACCCCAGTCGCCCAGATGATTATCCGTGATGACCCGGTGACCGCGGAACCGGAGGATCCGGGCGAGAGCATCACCAATCACCGTCGAACGAATGTGACCGACGTGCATCGGCTTGGCCACATTTGGCGATGAATAATCGAGCACAATCGTCTCGGGCTGGGCCAACGGCAGCACCCCCAAACGGGCATCACCACAGGCTGCAGCAACGCCACGGGCCAACGCATCATCACGAACGCGAACGTTAACAAAGCCTGGGCCGACTGGGCCTTCTATTGGCTCAAAAACTGCCGTGAAGTCGGGGCTGTCGTTGAGTCGGGCAATAAGTTTTTCAGCAAGATCCCGGGGCTTCACCCTGAGCCGTTTGGCCAGTGGCATCGCCAGTGTTGCGGTGTAGTCGCCGAACTTCGGATCGGCAGTTTCCCGTACCTGCTCAAGAAGCCCTGGGACCTCATCGGCCGCAACCGGCAATGTTCGGCATCACTCCAGAGCTGTTCAAGATCCCAGTAGTCACGAGCCTGGGCATCAAACAGATGCACGACAACGTCACCGTAGTCGAGGACAATCCAGTGGCTTTCGTCGTAACCTTCGATGCCTCGCTTGAGGTCACCCCAGTCGTCTTTGATCACCCGTTCAATTTCATCCGACACCGCGTGCATCTGTCGGCGGCTTGAGCCCGTGGCAAGAACGAAGTAATCGAATACTTCAGTAACCTTCCGTAAATCGAGGATCCGGATATCACGCCCCCGTGTCTCTTCAATTACCTTGGCCATGGCCAAAGCAAGTTCGAGACCCCGGGGATTTTCTCTGAGTTCAGGGGCAGCAGCAGAATCGGTCACGGATACTCGTCAACGGGATACCAGAGGAAAACGGTCCAAACGCAAGGCTGCAGTTTAGCAGCCCGATGCCAGCACGATACGGAGGCTTATCCTGCCGCCAGAGAAACAGCTGCCAAGCCGATTCCAGAGAGCACCAGATCGGGGCTCTCGACCACCCCCGGCAATTCTCCTCGGACCGCACCACGCCAGCCACCAGTAAGAAACAGATCAGCCTCACCGCCAAGGGACTGACGCGCTTCTTCCACAAGTCGCACAATCGCGCCGCGAATGCCAAACCCAATGCCGGCCGCAATCGCCTCTGCTGTAACCCGGCCCGGCAGGGGCGGCGGCGGCTGCTCACCAAGCGCCGCCACTTCTGGTAGCAGGCTGGTGCCATCGGCTAGCGATCTGGCCATTAAGGCCGGCCCCGGCAGAATCGCCCCGCCAAGGAATCGACCGTTTGCCACAAGATCGACTGATGCTGCCGTTCCGCAATCGACAACAACACAGCCCCGCCCCGCCTGTCCCAACCGGCTGGCGGCGACAGCCGCTGCCAGACGGTCGATGCCAACACGTTCCGGCTCTGCGGCCTCGACAGTGAGCGGAAAATCGTCGAATCGTATCCGCCGCTGATGCACCGCCCGATGACGGGTGGCGCTGGTGCCAGCAATGATCGCTCCTAGACGTTCAGCTGCAGCGTCATAGACGCTGGCCAGAAAAACGGTGGCAGCCCCGGGTGCCACGGTCATCAGCCAACCTTCAAATTCATCAGCTGTAAACCGGTGGCTATCGAGATCAAACCGATGCTGAATCTGCGGCAGCGTGGGCTGCGGCAACGCCGGGGCAGCCTGAGCGACTACCGCGAGTTTGATCCGCGAATTACCGACATCCGCAACAAGAATGGTTTCGTTCTGCGGATCGACCGGATGCGACTCAACTGGATTCATCACTTACTCTCTTTCCCCATAAGCTGAAAAATCGCCTTGGGAATCCTCGGCCCGCTGGTCAAGCATTTTCGTCACGGCTGGCACGAGGCGTTCCAGCCCCTGCCCGGTCACAGCACTGACGGCCAGCACCTGAAGGCCCGTTTCGCTTGCCAGCTTGGCGCGGATGGCCTCCGCTGATGGCAGTTCGGCCTTGCTCACCACCAGAATCTCCGGCCGTTCTCCCAGTGACGCATCATAGAGCGTCAATTCCTGCCTGATCTTCCGATAGTTCTCCACCGGGTCACTGCCGTCCGCTGGCTCTGGTTCAACCACATGAACGAGAATGCCTGCCCGCTCAACATGCCGCAGGAATTCATGGCCAAGCCCCACCCCTGCATGGGCGCCTTCAATGAGACCGGGGAGATCAGCGAGTACAAAACTGCGATCAAGAGACACCTCGACAATACCGAGAATCGGCGTCTTGGTGGTGAACGCATAGTTGGCGATTTCTGGCCGGGCTCGCGACAGTCGTGACAGGAGGGTGCTCTTGCCGGCATTCGGCAAACCCACCAGGCCGACGTCGGCGATCACCTTCAGTTCTAGGGTGAGCCGACGAGCCTCGCCCATCTCACCGGCGGTTGATTCACGAGGAGCCCGGTTGACGGAGGACTTGAAGTGGGCATTCCCGCGTCCACCACTGCCCCCTCTGGCTGCCACGACCCGATCACCCGGCCGCGCTAGGTCTTTGAGTTGGAGCCCTGTCGCCTCATCAACGATCGTCGTGCCCGGAGGAACCAGCAGCGTCAGATCACGGGCAGATCGCCCCTGACAGTTGTGTGGGCCACCGGGCCGGCCATGTTCGGCCCGCCACTGCTTGCGATGCGAGAGCACGGCAAGAGAATCGACCCCGGCCTCTGCCTGCAGGATGACACTGCCGCCTCGGCCACCATCACCACCATCGGGCCCGCCGCGGGCAACGTACTTCTCGCGGCGAAAACTGGTGATGCCGTTGCCGCCGTTGCCAGCCACTACTTCGACCTGAACACGGTCAACAAACACGCTGTGGCCTCATCGGCCCGCCACGAGGACGGTTCAGCCCGCTACCTGGTCAACGTTCACCCGGCGGCCTTCGCGGTCAAACCGGACAACGCCATCAGAAAGGGCGAAGAGGGTGTAGTCATTTCCCATGCCAACATTCATGCCTGGATGGAAACGGGTGCCAACCTGCCGCACCAAAATGTTGCCAGCACGAACTGCCTGCCCGCCAAAACGTTTCACGCCGCGTCGCTGTGCGTTGGAATCACGGCCGTTTCGGCTAGAACCCTGACCTTTTTTATGTGCCATCGCTGAATCCTCATCACTATTGAACTGCAGGCCCGGACCGCGAAGGCGGCCGGACTGTTCGGCGCCGTCGCTCTCAGGCGTCCTAGAGAATATCCTCTCGACGGGCTTCGCGGAAGAGCCAGCGATA
Organism: Planctomycetia bacterium; assembly: GCA_009919445.1. GTDB lineage: Bacteria > Planctomycetota > Planctomycetia > Pirellulales > UBA1268 > UBA1268. Next base: position 4,753 of record RGBY01000013.1, on the reverse strand, counting down.
ATCCTGCCCTTCCTGAGCCTCCCGGGCCCTGCGGAAGAGTTCCGGACCGTCGTGACCAAAGAGTCCCTGGAGGAGCTCCTTTTGCTCCGCCTCCTCCCGATCAACCACCCGGCCAGGGTCATCCTCGGCAGCTGCCGGCTGGGTGACGAGGTTGGGAATGATGAATTCCAAGGCTCGCCGCACCCCCACTTGCAGAAGTGCCCGCTCATCGACCTGCAAAAGTTTTAGCAGTGCTGCCGCCCGAGCAATGGCCACCTCATGAGCCAGTTGATCAACCCGGTCGGCAGCCGAGCCAAAAAACACTGCCGACTGGTCTCGCCGCTCTTTCAGGTCAGGGGCCAGTTCCAACTTTCGAACGATTGTGGCAAACGACTTGAGGGGCTCAACGGCAACCTGCTCGGGGGTCAAATGAACTGTCTGCAGGGCCTTGCGACGCTTGGCGTCCCACTCAGGAGAGGCTGGCCCGGCGACGGCATGGAGGAGATCTTCCATCCAGCCAATGGCCTGATCACCTAGAAATGCCCGCACGAGTGTTTCGCGTTCGGCGGGGTCATCCACCTTGGCCAGCGTCTCAGCAAATTTCTCAACCGGCTTCAGTCCAGCCCCACCAGTCCATTCGCCCTTGGCCGGCTCGAGAAAGTCCTGCCAGCGCACCCCCAGCTGCCGCACCCCGGCAATGTGTTCGGCCTTGGTGAGCGTTGCCCGACTGGCCGCCTCGAGTAACCGTGATCCAAGTGCCAGCTGCTCAAACATGCCAGCATGGACCACCTGAACCTCTTCGAAATCACCATGCGCCTCATCACCCGGATGATAAAAGTCGAGCCGCAGGCACTCCATTTCCCGCCGCTCATACTCGGGGGCATGCTCGATGTCGCCTTCGAGATCAGCCTCTTGCCCCTCATGCTCATGCCGCCAGGTCATGACGTTGGTGAGCCCGTAGGCGAAGATTGTGAAAAAGTCGATTCGTGGATCAACGCCCTGCCAGATCGCCACCCCCCAGCGTTCTTCATTGGGACGAAGTGGCTGCTCACCAATGGAAACACTGTCGTGGAGTGCATCGAGAGGAATTTTTTCCCGCTGGCTGATTGGCCCCATCGCCGTTGGCACCAGCCGGTCGAGAAAATCACGATGCTCGAGCAGCCCTTCGTCCTGTGAAAGGGCCTCGTGTGTTTCAAAGATGAACTGCGGCTCAAAATTGTCGACAGGAAGGTTGATCTTTTCAAGCTTACGCTGGGTGCGGTCTTCCTTTTCCGGGTTGTCCTTGTCCTTGCCGAAGACAACCCGCCTTCCGCCGATGTTCTTCACGCGATAGACGAGATACCAGACCTTTTCCCGCCGCAGCGTGTAGCCCTCCGCAGGCATATCAATTTCGATCGTCCGCGGCGGCTTGTAGGCGAACTCAAGACACCAGACATCTCGCAGGAACTGCCGATCTCTCGCCATGCCAATGAGCGTCTGATGGGACGGTGCATGGTCCGGATCCCAGGTCTCACCACGGCCCTGAGCAAGCTCATGGAGATTGAGCACCTGAGCCACATCGCTCACCGACTCATCGGGCGGGACGACCGTCAATACCCCTTGGCCAAGTTCTCGGAACCCATCCGCAGCACGCACCGAACCTGCCAGCGTCAGCAGGGCCATGCCCAGCAGGACACCCCTAGCCTGTGTTTGTCGATGTCGTCGCATGGAAACCTCCAGTCCCATTCACCCGGCCGCACACCGAGCCTTTGCCTCGAACGTCTTGCAGGCTGACAGCCGCACCACCACCGCAAACATACCGCACCCACGCAAGAAGCGACCACTCATGGTTTGCGGTGCCACTTACGCAACCTGTCGCAGGGGAGCTAGTTCTCGGTTCGGCAGGCAGGCAGAGTCAACTTCGGCGGCAAGATCGCGGTAATCGGCGGCACCATTTGAGTCGGCTGCATAGCTGAAAATGGACTGACCAAAACTGGGGGCTTCGGCCAGTCGGATGTTCCGCCGAATGCGAGTCTGGAATACCCGGGCATCCCGCCAGGCAGGGTGCCCCTGGCCAGCCTCGGCGAAAAAGTCCTCGACGTCGCGGCCCACTTCAGTAGCCAGTTTGGTGCCGGCCTCGTAAAGGCAAAGCGCCACCCCCAGCAGCCGGAGTCGTGGATTGATGTGGTCGGCTGACAACTCGATGGTCTCCAGCAGCTTGCTCAGCCCGTGCAGGGCGAGGAAGTGAGGTTGTAGCGGCAGGAGTACTTCATCAACGGCTGCCATGGCATTGAGTGAAAGCAGGCCAAGCGACGGGGGACAGTCCACAATGAGATAATCAAAGGCGTCAGCCACCAAGCCCTGGCAGGCAGGATCGGCCGCGATCCGTTCACGCAGGATGGCCTCTCGCCCAGCACGGCCTGCCAGCGCGACCTCCACTGCGGACAGGTCGAGGTGAGAAGGAACCACCCAAAGATTTTCTTCCGCCGCGACGGTCGCCGCCGCCAACGGCTGCCCTTCAACCAAAACGTTGTAGGCTGAACACGCCTGCTCACCTGGCATCACGCCGACATGCAAGGTGGCATGAGCCTGCGGATCAAGATCGATCAGGCAGACTCGTCGCCCAAGCCGTGCGAGGCCAACAGCCAGATTGACTGACGTGGTCGTCTTCCCGACGCCGCCCTTCTGATTCGCTACTGCAATCGCTCGCATTTCTCTTGCCTTGAGGATCTGCCACCGACGGCCCCTTTACTGACAGAGCAAAAGGCCTTTCGGGTGACGTAAGCCACCGGGGACGATAGTCCTGCTCAGGCCCCTGACAAAAGACCTGTTTCAGGCAGCTCTTCAAGGCGTCGGCGAAGATTCCTGCTGACGGCCACCGTCGTGGGTTGTCGATTTCACCCAGTCCCGCAGTCCCTTCGCCATCTTGCCCAAAACCACACGCCCTGGACGCCCGAGGACCGTCAGCTGAGCTGATTCAGACTCCGACCCGAGGTCAATGGCCAGCAGGGAGCCCTTTTCTCCTGCGGCGTCAGCGAACACAAAGGCCACATCCCAGGCGGAATCAGGGAGCGGCTGCTGGCTACCGGCTGACTCTCCCCAGTCGAAGTTGGCATCTTCCACAAGGCCTCGACGCAGATGAACCAGCCCCTTGGCTGTCGTGATATCAAGCCGCTGCACTGCCGCAAGTCGCCCCGTATGGCCGGAGGCAGCACGCGGTTTCAGTCGCCACAGCTCGACCCGCGGTGCCCGTGAGATCTGACCAGCGGTCTCAACACCATAGAAATTGAGACACCGACGGGTCTGCTGCCACTGGAACCAGATGCCAATGGCAGCGGCCGCCACACCGAGCCCGACGAGCCCAAGAACCAGGAATGAGCCAGGAGAGGAGCGTGACACGACAACCGCCTCGGAAATGAGAGAAGCACGGATAAAAATGGCCCCCGTCGAGGCCCGATTACTCTCACTGTATACTTCAGGCGAGGTTCGTCTCGCCACGATTCGTCACGTTCAAGGATTGGCCCGATGCCCAACCAGTTTGACCCCTACCGCGAAGCCCTCGTTGTCGAGCAACACACGGTCTGGCCCGACGCCTATGAAGACTGGTCTGCTGAGGACCGAGGTCGAGTGGAGACCTTGCTGCATGCCACCCCTGCCGATGCAGCTGAACTCGACTATGTGCGGCAGCATAGCGGCTTTGCCCGCGTGATTACCGTAACCGACGAAGACGTTGAACGGGTGGCGGCTACCTGACGTGACATCCCGCACGATCAACCTGCGGCTTGATGGCAGCGATGCGGCAGCACCGCCCCCCGATCGTTCATACACCATTCGGGTCGGCAGTGGCCTGCTTGCTGAGTTGGGTGGCTGGATCGCAGCAACGGCAGCGAAGCGGGCTGTCGTCATTGCCGATGCCGCAGTGGTCACACCCCATGCCAATGCCGTGGCTGCCTCCCTTAAGCAGAGTGGTATCACCGCTGAGCAGATCACGGTGCCATCGGGGGAAAGCTCGAAGAGCCTGGCTGAGGCAGGCCGGCTCTGGAACGCTCTGGCTGATTTCAGCGTTGACCGAAAGACAGCCATCCTCGCTGTTGGTGGTGGCGTGGTCGGTGATCTGGCCGGCTTTGTTGCCGCCGGCTTTGCCCGCGGGCTCCCCTGCTGGCAGATCCCCACCACACTGGTGGCTCAGGTCGACAGTGCAATCGGTGGGAAGACTGGCATCAATCTCCCTGCTGGAAAAAACCTGGTCGGCGCCTTTTGGCAGCCGCAGGGTGTGGTGGCCGACATTGACACCCTGACGACGCTACCGAATCGCGAGTTCATCAGCGGCCTGGCCGAGGTCGTGAAGTACGGCATGATTCTTGATGCTGAGTTCTTTGCCTGGCTTGAGTCGCATGCCAATGCCATCGTGGCACGTGAGCCTGCGGCCATCACGCCTGTCGTCCAGCGGTCTGCTGAGATCAAGGCCTATGTCGTAGAGCGAGACGAACGCGAGCAGACCGGGCTTAGGGCCTGCCTGAACTATGGGCACACCTTTGCCCATGCATTCGAGACGGCCACAGGCTATGGCACGCTGCTGCACGGCGAGGCGGTTTCCCTCGGCATGGTGGCGGCCGCTCGGCTGGCCTGCAGCCTCGGCCGAATCGACGAGGCGGTCGTCACCCGCCAGCAGCGGCTGCTTGAGCAGCTTGGCCTACCGGTGGTCACCGACAGCCTTGGCGGCATCAGCGACGATACCTTGCTGGCGATCATGGCCCGCGACAAGAAGACCCTCAACGGGCAACTGCGGTTTGTC
>RGBY01000120.1 GCA_009919445.1 Planctomycetia bacterium | reverse complement strand
AGGGCATGGATGACGACTCCATGGGGAAACTTTGGTACCCCCGCCTTGCCGAACTGCTCGGGCTCGAGCCCAGCCTGCATTCGTAGATCACCGTTGAGCCCTACCCAAATACCGAGCAGGCAGGAGATCACCAGGTAGATCAGCCCCGCTTGCACAGCCAGTCGCATGTCGGGTGAGCAGGCGGTTGGCCCGAGAAAGAAGCGTATCGTCAGGTAGATGATCACCCCGGTCACCCAGAGAATGAGCAACCCCATGGCGTCGTAGAGAAAAGAATCAAGTGAGGTACTGCGGTTGAAGTGGCTGGGAACGCCCCGCCAGCACTGCAGGTCAATGAGCCCAACTTCGACGACCAGTGCGATGGCTGTCGCCCACGCAAGACGACGGTCAAGCCGCCACGCTGGCAACTGGCCCCACACCCAGCCCATGGACAGGCTGGTCAGGCCTCCGGAAATTCCAAACAGAATTGGCTTCCGCCAGGTCACCGGTCCCTCCCAAGGGCCGCCGGCCATGCCCCAGATGGCGAGGTGGAGCAGTCCACTCGCAACCAGTAGCAGCCCCCAGAAGATGAGTGGCCAGCCGCGCTGGTCCCGCCACCAGTCACCTGCAGGAGGCAGGCGATTCGCCTGGGCCGTTTCGTGGTCGGCAGCGGGAGCGGTCACGCCTGTCCAGCCTCAGGGGCGTCGGCCAAATGGACCCAAGACTTGCAGCCGGCATACGACTCATGCCACGGCAGCTGGAGCGGATGGGGAAGCGGACGAACCGCGACGACCAGAACGTCGAGTCGCTCTTGCCACCGCTGGAACCGCTCTTCAACAACTTGGTCTGACCAAACGTGGCGAGATCTCAGCGGTTTGAGGTCAGCCAGTTTGGTGATGACAAAGGCATCCGTGATCTGAGCACGATGGGTGAAAACCACACTGCCGGCAGGTGGACGGTCGGCCTCAATCGTTGCCAGAAGTGGCCGTGCTGCCGGCATCAGGCTTTCTGCTGACTGATGGAGGAAGGTTGGCATCAGCAGGAAGTCATCCGCCTCAAGCCGAAACTGCCCATCTGGTTCAACAATGCCTCCCTTTCGCAGAATCACATCCTGCTGCCCGCTGGCAAGCGCTCTGCAAATGACCGCCCACTCTTTGAAGGCAATATGGGGTGGCTGTTCAGTCTGAACTGAAAGGTCAGTCATGTTGCCTGATGTAGATGCCATCCGCCTGGAGTTGAATAATCGGGAGTGCCAGTTTGGGGTTAAAGGTTGCCATGCCCTTGACGACGACTTCTTGACCCTTGGCAACACCGAAGAGTTCACGGGCATCATGGGGAATTTCCTTGCCATCCTCGTCGACAAACTGCACGGCAACCAGCGGCGCTTTTGCTAGTCGCTTTTTGCAGAAGGGGCAGTCGTCGCTGTTGTGCCCAGGCTTTTTGGCGTGGTCGTCAGGGAGTTGCAACATGGCAAAAGATGCCTTCCCCTTGACGAAGGGATCCATGCCCTTGGCGTCGATCCGTCCGGCAATGACGACGGCCTGGGGCGTTGTTGACAGCCCCGCCTTCGCCGCTGTCGGGGTTTGGGCTCCGGCAGGTTCTGTTTGAAGCAGCAGACGCTCCTTAAGGGCAGCCTGATCGGCTGCTGAAGCGATCGTGCCGGGTGCGATTGCCAGCGACACCAGCAGAATCGTGAGGGGCCAGAAGAGCCTAGTTACGTCGGTTAAAAAACGTGAGGTCATCGCAAGGAATCCTTCCTGAAAATGCCAGTTGTTCTACTCGCCCGCGGGTTCTTGGTCTGCCGCGACAGGCTTTGCGGCTGGTGCCTTTTCCGCCTTCCCTTCGCCAGTCACCGCCTCTTCAACAGTTTGAAACAGATCGTCGAGGGTGTTTGTGGCTGAATCGAGCGTTGGCAGGTAGGCGGCAAAGTCGATCTTCTTTATTTCTTCTTCGGCACCATGAAGGGCTGTGTCAAGCTTTTCATAGGCGTCAAAAATCGAATCAGCGGCAGCCGTAGCCGCCTCACGAGCCTTGGTGTCGAGCTCAGCGGCGGCAATTTTCGCATGGAGGTCCTCAATGACCCGGCCGACTGAGTGGACAAGGTCATCCGCCAGGTCCACTTCCTGAGCAGCCAGAGCCTTCTGGACATCAGCGCCCAACGCCTTTACCCGAGCAATTGCCTCGGCAATGGTTTTGGCTGGTTCAAACGCAGGGTGATCATGTGCGTGATCATGTTCATCGTGGTCATGTTCATCGTGGTCATGTTCATCGTGGTCATGTTCATCATGGTCATGTTCATCATGGTCATGTTCATCATGGTCATGTTCATCGTGGTCATGGGTTGCTACCGCTGCCCGTGGCGGTGCCGGTGCTGGTGCGGTCTGCTGTGGCGTTGGAGAACCCTTGCCGCATCCGGTGGTCAGGGTGAGGTAGGCCAGCAGTGGCAAAAGCGTCAGCCAATGGGGGCGATCAAGCAGCGATGAGTGACGGGGCATGAAAGGACTCCATGTGCGTTGAGAAGGCGGATGGGTTGCCGGGAAAAAACAAAGACTTTGTAGCGGCCGTTTCAGGCGGGTTCGGCGACGTCCTATCGTATCGTGAATGCCGCACGGAGGCCAGTTCTGTGTTTGTCAACGTGCCGCCGCCACGAGGCAAAGCAGGGAATAGCCGGCCAACTCGATCGGGGCGTCGACTGAGAACACCGGCATTGAGTCGACGGAATGAATGTCGTTGGGCGGGGCGGCGTTTGTGTCAAGCAGCCGCTGCCAGGTCAGGCTGCGAATGGCATCGGGTTGGGGGAAATGAAAGACCCGGGGGTCGGCTCCCGCATGCGCAAAAACGAGGACATGCTGGGGGTCCTCCTGCTGGTCCCAGTATGCGGCACGACTGTCGGTTTCTCCAGTGACGGTTGCGGCCCCAAAGAAGCAGACAAGACTGGCATCGGCGGTGTACCAGTCAACGTGGCTGCCCTCAGGTGAAAACCATTCCACGTCAGGGAGGCTTCCATTGGCACTGGTTCCGCCATGGAGAAAATCACGGCGGCGGAGAGTGGGGTTCCGTTTGCGAAAGGCAATCAGTTCGCGGACAAATCGGAGCAGGTCATGGTTGGTCTCTATAAGCGACCAGTCAAACCATGAGGTGGCATTGTCCTGGCAGTAGGCATTGTTGTTTCCCTGCTGGGTTCGGCGGCATTCGTCTCCGGAGACAAGCATTGGAACGCCCTGGCTGAGGAGCAGGGTGGCCAGCATGTTGCGAATCTGACGGCTCCGAAACTGGTTGATAGTGGGCTGCTTGGTGGGGCCCTCTACGCCATAGTTCTCCGAATAGTTGTTGCTATCGCCGTCGCGGTTTCCCTCGTTGTTAGCCTCGTTGTGCTTCTCGCGATAGCTGACCAGGTCATTGAGGGTGAAGCCATCGTGCGAGGTAACAAAATTGATGCTATGGAACGGTTGCCGTTCGTCCTCCCCATAGAGGTCACTCGACCCCGCCAGGCGGGTGGCCAGATGGCCAGTCTGCGAGTAGTCGCCCCGCCAGTACCGACGGACATCATCGCGGTAGCGACCGTTCCACTCGGCCCAGCGGAGGCTCGCAAAAGAGCCGACTTGATAGGCCCCGGCGGCATCCCAGGCTTCGGCGATGATTTTGGTGTCCGCCAGCATTGGATCTTCAGTGATCACTTCGACAATCGGTGGATTGGGAAGAATTTCACCATTGCGATCGCGCGAAAGAATGCTGGCGAGGTCAAAGCGGAAGCCATCGATGTGATAGTTGTGGACCCAGTGGCGCAGACAGAGGAAAATCAGTTCGCGGACGATAGGGTGATTTCCATTGATCGTGTTGCCACACCCAGAGTAGTTCTTGTAACTCGAGCCGCCGTCTCCGAGCATGTAGTAGACGCGGTTTTCCAGACCTTTGAATGAGAGGGTCGGGCCGAGTTCATTTCCTTCAGCCGTATGGTTGAAGACGACATCGAGGATGACCTCAATGCCTTCAGCGTGCAGCGCTCGGACCATCTCCTTGAATTCACGGACGTGGCAGCCGGGCTCAGTGCCGGCCGCATAGCCACGATGGGGAGCAAAGAATGCCATGGGGTCATAGCCCCAGTAATTTTTTTTCCCGCCCGGCATGCCATCGAAGGCTTCGATGGGAAACTCATGGACCGGCATCAATTCGACAGCAGTCACGCCGAGCGACTTCAGGTAAGGAATTTTTTCGATGACCCCGAGATAGGTGCCGGGATGGGCAACGCCACTATTGGGGTTCTGGGTGAACCCGCGGACATGCATCTCGTAAATGACGGTGTCCGCCAGTTCACGGCAAATATGGCGATCGCCTTGCCAGTCGAAGGCTTCGTCGATGACGACACACTTGGGGGGCCGCACGATCCCATCGGCTGATGGGAGAAAGGTACCGGCGAGAGCGAGAGCGTACGGATCGATGAGCCGGGCGGTTCCGTCAAATCGCTGGCCACGTTCCGGATCGAATGGTCCATCGGTCTGGAAGTGGTAAAGCTGGCCGTGTTTGAGACCCGGAACGAAAATGCTCCAAATGTCCCCCCAGCGGTCTTTCTCGGGATCAAACGAGATGATGGCAGTTGGCTCATGGTCCTCGACGTGGTCGTAGAGGAGCACCCGCATAGCCGTCGCCGAGCGGCTGTAGACCACGAACTGCACGCCAGGTAGGCCGTCAGGGCCCGCTGGCTGAAGCAATGCGCCGTAGGGCAGCGGAAAGTTGAATTGCAGGGGTGGCAGCTGGTTGCGGTGCTGGCCACGAGGCTGTTGGGAGGGGCGTTCTTTAGCCATGCCGGAATGATACACTGCCAGGCCGAGCGGAGGGAGGAGACCGACGCCCCACCACCACAGGGAAGACAAACAATGCAGCAACTTATACAGACCGTACTCGCCGCGTGGCAGCGGACTTTGCATTTTTTACTGACGACCGAGCGTGGCCGCTGGGTGGCGATCGGCCTTGCCGTCCTGATTCTTGCGGTAGTTGTCCGCAAACTGATGAAGGTGTTGAAACGACCTGCCGAGGTGTCTTTGGTTGATCCGCTGCGAGTGGTTGACCTTGGAGGAGAACCTCTGGGCAGTGCAGGACGCGAGTCACTAAAGGTTCACAACATGCCGGCCCGGCTGGGGGTGGTGGCGCTGGCCCCACTGGGCAGGGTGGCGTTGCCCAGTGACGAAGAAATTCCGGCCGTCCTTGAGGGGCTGGTGCCGGGGCTTGGCCAGTTTTTTGCACTGGATAAGCCGTCTGTGCGGCACTGGCCGAACCAGGTCAGCGTGGGTGGTTTTGCCAATAATCTTGCCTTGCACCTCCAGGTGCCGGGGAAGGACCTCAGCGAGACACCGTGGTGTCTGGTGGCCGGAAAAACCAAGTGGGGTGATGGGCTGCTGTTGGTAACCCTTGGGCTTGCTGCGGCCCGGCCCAATCGGCTTGGTGTCGTGCGTCTTGAGGACGAATCTGACTGGATGCAGGCACTCCAGGTGGCTGCCGCCGAGATGGCCTGATGCGGTATCCCCGTCCCGGTGGGGCGAATGGCGGTGGCTTCTCCACCGTGCGTGAAGGAACAGGGTTGCAGCGGCTGAAGTCGCGGAGATGATAACGCTGTGAGCGGAGCCACCTATTCAAGTGCCGGTGTTGATCTTGCCCTCTACGAAGAGTCGATGGCCCGGTTGCCTGCGCACATGCGGCGGACCCAGTGCCCCCGGGTGATGAGCCAGGAGGGGGGCTTTGCCGCCATCTTTCAGTTGCAGCTGCAGGGGCTGTTTTCCCGCAAGTACGAAGACCCACTGCTGATTTCCTGCACCGACGGTGTAGGGACGAAGCTGAAGGTTGCTGTGGCGGCCGGCATTCACGATACCGTGGGCATTGACCTCGTCGCGATGAGCATTGCGTCGGCGTAGTCGAGCGGAAGCGGCTGATTGATGGCAGCCAGATTCAAGCCGGTGATATCGCGATCGGTATCGCCTCCTCTGGTTTCCACTCAAATGGATACAGCCTCGTGCGAAAGGTTGTCTTCGAACTGGCGGGGCTGGCACTTAACGACACCGTTTCGGAGTGCGGTGGGAAAAGCGTTGCAGAACTGCTGCTTGAACCAACTCGGTTGTATGCCAGAGCGGTACGGTCAGTGCTGCGGCACTATCGGGTGAAACAGGTCGTGCATGGTATTGCCCACATTACGGGTGGTGGGCTTGCAGAGAATTTGGGCCGGATCGTTCCAAGTCATGTCCAGGTACAGATTCAGCGAGAGAGCTGGGATGTGCCACCAGTCTTCAGTTGGCTCCAGCGACTCGGCGGTATCGAAGCAGCTGAAATGGATCGAGTCTTTAACATGGGCGTGGGGATGGTGCTGGTCGTGTCCCCTCATTTCGCCGACAGCATTCAGCACCAACTTGCTGACTCAGGAATGGCATCCTGGCAGATTGGGGAGGCCCGCGAAGTGGCTGGTGATGCTGAACGTGTCGTGATTGTCTGACGAAGTTTGCTTGTTGCCTGCATCGGGATGGGCGAAACCTATCGGGCCGTCGCCAAGAGCCTTTGCATCTGCTGGCGAGTAGCCGGCCAGTTCGTCATTCACCGTTCGGTCGGTGGTCTGTAGAAATTCTGCCAACGATTCGTAGCGGGCCGCCGCTGCCGCCTGCGATTTTCATGGGCAAGGCAATGACAAAAACTCCGGTCGATGGGACCGCATCAAGGTTTGCGACATTCTCAAAAATTGGGACATTGGCCCCGCAAAGATTGACGTGCGCTGCAAAGTCGGTTGATTGGCCGTGGTCGATGCTGGCGGTATCGATGCCGATCGCTCTTGGGCGGCGGTGATCAACAAGCCATTGAGCGGCTGTCGGTGATAAGCCTGGGAAGTGAAGGTGTTTCACGGCTGATGGGCCCCATTGGTCAGTTCCCAGGTAGGTGAGCCGGTTGGGCCAGCGCTGAGACCAGCCCGTCCGCAGTAGAACGATTCGCCCGACGAGTTGCTGCCTGTTTGCCGTTTCCCAGTTCATGAGGTCATCAATCGTGACCTGATAGTCGGGGTTGGTTGCACATGCGGCTGAGACATCAACAACAGCTGCTTCCCCAATCAGATTGCGTAGTGGAATGGCATCTGCAGTCTGCCCGGACGCTGAGAAGTGTCGTGGTGCGTCCAGATGAGTGCCGCCGTGTTCTGCCGTGCTGAAGCGATTCGCCGCGTAGTAGTACCCCTTTGCTGTGGTTTTGTTGGCACCACGCACGAGCCGAAAGCCTGTTTCGGTCGGCCAGAAGATCGTTGATTCAGAAAAGGAATGGGTCAGGTCGACCCAGGTCTCTTCTGCGTGCAGCGGCAGAATCTGTGCTGCGTAGTAAAGCAGGCTCAGCAAGACCGTTTTAGAAAGCCAGGTGACACTTTGCGCGTGGGACAATCTTCGGCTGACGGACACGGAGGAACCCCTTTCAAGATGCGTTTCTTTATAAGGTAGCGTCGACACAACTTTCGCTACAATTGCCTCGGCAGGGCTGGGGCGACGAAACGCAACAGGCCTCAGTTTTCAGTGATGGGTTCCCCTCTCGGAGGAAGATGAAATGGAAGAGTCAGTCCTGCGGACG
>RGBY01000119.1 GCA_009919445.1 Planctomycetia bacterium | reverse complement strand
CCCGTAATCAGGAATCCACTGATGACGAAAAAGACATCAACACCAATGAATCCACCAGGAGTCCACGCCAGCCCAGCATGAAAGAGGAGCACGAAGAGGATGGCGATGCCGCGCAGCCCTTCAATGTCTGGGCGGAACTCTGCACCAGCTGACTGCGACTGCATGCGTTCTAGTCGCAGATTTGGGGCTTTGCCACAGGGATCGGGCGCGTGGAACTGGTTGTGTCAAGGTACGTTCCGATTACGACCATCTTCGTTCCATCGTGGCGATCTGTCTCAGAGGTTTGCAAGATCACTCGACCGTTCGGCACATCACTGATGTCTGCCCAACTTGAGATGTGTTGGCGCACCTCAACAACCCGGTAGCGCAAGCGCTTGAGCCCATCCCCAGCAGCCTTCGGTAGCACATCAACCTCAACCAGCGTTGCCGGTGACGCCGGTGATGCCGCAACCACAGGACGGTGGGCAAGCCGTGGAGCCGATGTCAGCGTCGGCAACCCTTGTCGGTCGATCTCGTCCCAGACGCGTGCCGTCAGCATGGCCAGCCGCAGCGTACCGACCGGGCCGGTTGCCAGTTCTTCCGCCAGAAGTGCCTGCTGCAGGGATGGTGAAATCGAGACGGGACCATCTGGACCGGTCGACTTGAAAGCGATGGCAGCCTCAGCCCAGACCATCACCTCACCTGCCACCGCCTTGGCTGTCTGTTGTGCCAGCTTGGCACGGTCACAAGCCGGCCTACCACGCCAGACTTCAGCCGCCTGAGACAGACGGGCAAGAACAGGACCGCAATCAAAATCAGACGACAGCACAGGCAGACTCCGGCAGGCAGAAGGAAAAATGATCGGGTGCAAAGACGGGAGATGGTCGTTGAACGCTCCATCCTACCCTCGCCACTCAGGCAGTGGGCTGAGAGCCAGCCGACCGGCAGGAAGCAGAGGTCGACACACTCCCGCCGCTACTTCCCGATACAGTGCCGCGAAAACACCCGGTCAATGATATCGCTGCCGATTACCGCCCCAGTCACTTCGCCCAGGGAATCGATTGCCTGACGCAGGAGTACCGCGAGCAGGGCCTCATCGGCTGGTAGCCCCCCTCGGCCAGCCAGCATGTCCTGAATTTCCACAAGAGGCTGCCGGGCAGCGGCCAGGCCTGCCCGTAACCGAAGGGTCGCCGGAGTTGCCCGTGGCAAGGCTGCCACGGCAGCCAGAATCTCTCGCCGCAGCGAGTCGATGCCCAATCCGGTCGCTGTACTGGTTGGCAGCCCAGCCATCACCGCACTTGTTCCTGCGTCAGTTGCAAAGTGAGAGGATTGCCCCGCCGGCCCGGCCTGACGATCGCAACGGGTGAGCACATGGATCTGCTGCACGCCCAGTGGGATGCCCATGCCGGTCTCATCAGCTGCGGCGGCATCACGACAGACCAGCACGATATCAGCCCGACGAATCTCCGCGCGGGCCACCGCGTCAGCCGCAGCTGTAACTGCCGCCACCGTTCCGGCAGCGGTGTCTGTACTCACAAGTGGCTGCTCAGCAAGACCCGCCAGGTCAACCAGCAGGCAGGCGGCCTGCCCGCCTTCATTGAACAGTTCTGCCGCCACCCAGTCTCGGGTTGTTCCTGTCTCATCCTCGACCAGTGCCGCCTCGTGGCCGAGGAGCTGGTTGAAGAGACTGCTTTTGCCAATGTTGGGCGGACCCGCCAAGACCACCCGCGGCAGCCCTCCCTGACCTGAGGCATCACGGCCGGCCAGTCCCTCATCAATGGCGGCCACCTCCGCCACCACCGGTTCAATCTGTGGCAAGAGGACTGCTGCGGTCGTAGCCGCCACCGGAACGGCATCAGGGGTGAGATCATCAGCAAAGTCGATTGCTGCCTCAATATCCGCAACCAGGTCGAGCAGCCGGCCGCGAAGCTGCTCAAGGCTGCGGCCGACGCCGCCGGCCATGCGATCAAGCGCCTGCGTCAGCTCTTCGGGTGTGCGGGCATCGACCACCGCCACGACGGCTTCAGCCTGCAGCAGATCAATCTTGCCGGCGAGAAAACTGCGTAACGAGAACTCACCACCCCGGGCCAGCCGAGCCCCGAAGCGGCAGGCTTCTTCCACCACCGCAGTTACCAGCGGAGAGCAGCCGGGCAGTTGCACCTCAGCCACCACGGCCCCCAGTGGGCCGGTCGGCCCCGGCCAAAACAGCATGGCCACCGGCAACTCTCCCCAGTTCCGGCCTAGGGTTTCTCGGTGCAGCCGTAGCGGCAGCCAGCGTGGGGCCTCCCCAACCACAGGCAGGCTGAGGTCACTACCGTCTTCGGCTGTAAACAACTGCGACAGCAACTGCGGCAGGCCGACGCCAGTCAGGCGAACAATGGCCCGGGCGGCCGGCTGCGCCGCTGTTGCCGGCGCGACGATGAGGTCAGTAGTGGAAAGCATGACCCGCCCACAGCCCTACGGCAGCCCTCAGCAGTGAAGGGCTACCGCCGTTTCCGCCGCTTCCGCGTCGCGGCCGCCTTATCCACCGGCCGACTGGCAACCGCATCGACCACAGTCGGGCCGCCAGCTCCGGCCAGGGCGGCACCAGGCTTGGTCGTTGGCAGCAGCAGCCGCTCGGCAATGCCCCAAAGGCTTGAGGCAATGAAGTAGAGACAGAGACCACAGGGAACCTTGAAGAACATCAACGCCATGAAGAACATCATGTACTTCATCACCTGCTGCTGCATCTTGGCCTGTTCATCAACCGCCGGCGGCATGAAAAGCTTTTGCTGCCAGAGGAACAGGCCAATCGTCAGCAGTGGAAACAGGTTGAGGTAGGGGCCCAGCCAGCCTTCCGGCCGCACCAGAAAACTGGGCATGAAGCCCGACCAGTCGACCATCATGTCAGGAGCAGCCAAGTTGGAACACCAACGAATAGCCGAGGTAAACAGCGGCGCCTCGCGTAGTTCGACATCAGTCGCCAATGATCGGTAGAGCCCCATGAAGATGGGAATCTGAAAAAACACCAACACGCAGCCACCGGCCGGGTTGTACTTGTGCTTCCGCCAGAGTTCCTGGGTCGCCATCGTCCGCTTCTGCGGGTCATTCTTGTACTTCTCTGCAATCGCCTTCATCTCCGGCTGCAGCACCTGCATCTTCTGCGACGAAACCGCCTGCTTGCGACTGATGGGGAACATGGCCCCACGGACAATCACCGTCAGCAGGATGATGGCAATGCCATAGTTGCGAACGATCGCGTGCAGCACATGCAGAATGGTGATCATTGGTCGGGCGACCCAGCCAAACCAGCCGTAATAGACAAGGTCGTCCATCGCCGCCCGGGGCTGACCGAAGGTCGCCAGCAGACTCGGCCGCTTCGGCCCAGCAAAGATGTCAAACCGATGAGTGACCGGCGTGCCGGGCTCGAGTTCAAGTTCCTGCGAGAGCAGCCGGCAGCTGACATTGACCAGTTTGCGACGAGCGGCCTCAGGCACTTCACCGACAACCAGCGGCTCAACCTCAGCAAGCGCGGGAACCTCATCACCTTCAACGGCCGGAATCAGGCCAGAAGCAAAGTAGAGGGCATCCACCCCAGCAAAAGAGAGTGGTTTGCCCGCCAGCACCGCACTTGCCGGCGGAATGGAGTCTTCGTCGGCCAGCGTCATGCTGCTGATGAGGGCCGTCGGCTCGCCAACGAATCGCATCGCCACATCACGCACACCAAGCCCGCCCCATGAACGCGAGACCCGGGCGGCATACCACCAGCCCTCAGTCGGCAGGCCGTTGGGGCCATCAAGGGCATACTCAAGCCGGGTCTTCTCAGCCGCCTGAAACGTGACCCGTAGCTGCAGCCGGTAGCGTCCTGCCCGGTCTTCGTCGACCTGCCCCACTGGGTCATCAGCCGCCGTTACCAGCCGGTATTCCTTGGTGACCTGAAGGCCGCCAGCCAGTTTCCGCCGAAAGCGAACAACTCGGCCGCCATGGGCCACTTCGGTTTCCCAGTCGATCGCCTGAAGTTCTTGACCAGGCAGTTCCCCGTCAGCAGGCCTGTCACTACCATCCCGAGAGGCGAGGCCAAGCCGAAATGACAGAGGGTCGTGGAAGCCGGCGGCGACATCGGCAACCGGTGCGGCGTCAAACTCTGGACGAATCACTTCCAGCGGCCGCCGGGTCGTCTGCAGTTCGACGGTTTGCTCTGGGCTCAGCGTCTCGCCTGATGGTCGCCGGAAGGTTACTGACAGCGACCGGCCCGCCTTCGATCGAGCCAAGACGGCCGCCAGGCTCTGCGGATCAGGCGTGCTTGAGTCTCCCACCCGCACGATCACATCATCAGTCTTTAACCCCGAGCGAGCCGCCGGCGTACCGGGGCCAACCACACCCAGCCGACAGCCTTCCGGGACAACATCAGCCGCCAGATGACCGATGTAGGCCCCGCGGTCGTCCTGATCATGAAATTGTTCACCGGCCAGTTCGATCCGCTCGACCGTGCCACCCCGGCTGGAGAGGGTGACCAACATGCCAGTCGGCCCGTTCGGATCGAGCGAGCCCAGCGACACCCGGCGACGAGCCGCAGCGGCAGCAGCCTTCAGCGTTTCTGGAGATGCCGCCCCTACCGAGGCTGTCGCATCCACCGTCTTGGCGGCTGACTCTTCGCCATTTGCAGCTGTCTCTTTTTCGGCACCGGCATCGGCGTCTGCATCTGCTGTCGCGACATCACCTGTCGTGGTGTCAGTTGCGACCTCAGCGGGGACAGACGGTTCTTCCGGCTTCGGGAAGAGCGTAGTACGAAGAACCTGGCTACCAAGAACGGCAGCGAGCGAGATGGCAATAAAAAGAGCGTAGCGACGTTCCACAGGTCATCCATTTGCGGGCAAAACCCAGAGTGTAGTCGGTTTGCCCGGGGTTCAGGAGGGGCATCCGCTATTTTTCGACGCCTGCCTCGACGAGGGGCTAGCCATCGTCGAGAAGCCCGCCAGAGAGGCCGGCTCAGCGGCCCTGCAGCAGCCGATCACCCAAGAAATTGTCAAGGTCGGGGATGGCATGAATCTTGGCACAGGTTGCCGCCGCATCGTAGGGAATCCGCCGGTAGCGAACGGTGTCAAAATCCTCCACGACCACGTAACAGGAACGAGGGTCGGTATCCCGTGGCTGCCCGACTGAGCCCACGTTGATCATCGCCTTGCTGGCAGGCAGTTTCATCCTCACTTCGGTCGTGCCCGGGCCGACCGCAGCGGCAACAAACTCGGGGGCCAGCGTAAACACCCCGGGAATGTGGGTGTGCCCCTGAAAGACCAGCCGCGTGACCAGTTCAAAAATGTGTTTGAGCTTCAGCGGATTGTAGATGTCTTCCGGAAAGACGTATTCGTCCAGCGGCCGTCGGGCTGATCCATGGACGAATAAGATGTCTTCTTCGCTGAAACTTCTCGGCAGTTCGCCGAGGAAATCGCTGAGATTGTCGTCCGGATTCCGGGTCCGCTGATCGTGCCGCTCAAGTTGCTCTCGGGTCCACCGGATCGCCCGTTCGGCACCGACATTGAACCCCTCCGGGTCAAACAGGGCCCCCTGGTCGTGATTACCAAGAATGACTTTCTCGCAGCGTTCTCGAACAAGCTTGAGGCACTCGCAGGGATTGGGCCCGTAGCCAACGACATCCCCCAGGCAATAGATGCTATCCACCTGCTGCTTTTCAATGTCGGCGAGCACCGCCGTCAGGGCCTCAAGGTTGCCATGAATATCACTAATGATGGCGAGCTTCACTGATGATTCCCTGCCGCTGGATCAGCCTCGAACTGTCGGACACGGTGGCGATCCAAAGAACAAACCAGCACCGCCGCCGGAACCCGGATCGGGGCTACTTACACCGCCACCGACATGTCGGCAGCGGCTCTTCGCGTGCAGCGTTTCCGCAAGGCCTGCTCTCGACGTACCTGTAAGGGTATGATTGCAGGTTTCCCACGGTCAAGCAGGCTGCTTCATGCCCCAGATCCATCACTTTCTTGCCATTGAAACCAGTGGTAGCCCCGGCAGTGTGGCCGTGGGTACAGCAAATGGATCGCCGCCAGAATCATCCTCACTCACGACGCATGCACTCCCTGCTGCCGGTAGCCAGGGCCGCGACCTGATGCCGACTGTTGTTCGTGCCGCAGCAGAAGCTGGCTGGTCACTGGCTGATGTTGACCTGGTGGCCGTGGCGATCGGGCCGGGCCCCTTTACCGGACTCCGCGTCGGGGTGACCACCGCCAAGGCCGTTGCCTGGTCCACCGATTGCCTGCTTGTTGGCGTGCCGACGGCTGCCTGCCTGGCCGCTCAAGCAGTTGAGGCAGTCGGCCCTTCCAACCGAGTTGATGTTGTCTTTACCGCTGGCCGCGGCGAGCTTTTTGCCATCACTGCAACCTCTGCAGGGGCTGACGAAACCGGGGCCTGGCAGCTTTCCCCGGGCAGCCTGACCGACCCAACAGCCTGGCTGGATGCAGTGCCGTCAGGCACGGTTGTTACCGGCCCAGCACTCACCTCCGACGCGGACCTGCTGGCAGCCCTGACTGACAGGCGGCCTGACCTTGTCCTCACACCCGCGTCCGCCTGGCAGCCAAAAGCGGCCACGGTCGCCAGTCTTGGTCTGGCTGCAGCCGCCCGGGGCGTGGCCGACTCAGCCGCAGCGATCACCCCACTCTATTTGCGACCCAGTTACGCCGAAGACCGTCACTCAACGACGTCGTAGACCGCAGACTTCCTCCAGGCCGCGCGTTTTTCGCTATCTCAGCTGCCCCGGTAGGCCCCGCCCCACAGGCAGGGTACGATTGGGACGAACCCGGGGGCATGAGACCGCATGGTTTAAGACTGACGGCCACGCTTGCGGGCAAGGCTCACCACAGCTTGTGCGGGCATGGCCTCCCTCGGTCTAGCAGATCCGTTTTTCCTCCAGCCGCTATCGAATCTATGCAGTCCATCCGCAAACTCCTCGTTGCCAACCGCAGTGAGATCGCCATTCGTGTCTTCCGTTCTGCTCACGAACTCGGCATGCGGACGGTGGCCATCTATGCCCATGAAGACCGCTTTTCTCTCCACCGTTTCAAGGCCGACGAGGCCTATTTGGTAGGCCGTCAGGGAGAGCCCCTGCGGAGTTACCTGGATATCGAGAGCATTGTCGCTTTGGCAAAGGCGCATGACGTTGATGCTATCCACCCCGGCTATGGGTTCCTCTCTGAAAATGCAGATTTCGCCCGGGCCTGCGGGAAAGCAGGCATCATCTTCGTCGGCCCCCGGGTTGAACTGCTTGAAAACCTTGGCGACAAGACAGCCGCCCGTGACCTCGCCCAGCGGGCTGGTGTGCCGATTCTGGCTGGCTCGCCCAAGGCTGTTGAAAGCCTCGATGATGCTCTCGCGATCGCCGACGGGCTCGGCTACCCCGTGATGCTCAAGGCGGCCCACGGTGGTGGTGGCCGAGGCATGCGAGTTGTCCGTACCAAGGAAGAACTACCTGGCGCACTCGAGAGCGCCCAACGTGAGAGCAAGACTGCCTTCGGCAGCACGAGCGTCTTCATTGAAAAATTCATCGAGCGGGCACGGCACATCGAGGTCCAACTGCTGGGTGATACCCACG
>RGBY01000118.1 GCA_009919445.1 Planctomycetia bacterium | reverse complement strand
CTGCCGCTACCAGCATCGACAGAGGCAATCGTCGAACTGCCGTCTTTGATCTCCAGCGTATCGGCCCCGCTGCCGAGCAGGTACGACTCAATCTGATCGGTGAGAAATGCCGCCTGGAACCGAGCCCCCTGGCTAACGAGTACCGGGGCACTGGCATTCCCGACCGCCAGCGTCAGGTTGCTGGAAAAGGCGGTGAAGTTCGCGACGTCTGAGCCACTGCCCGCGTCATCGATCTCATCAGAGGCAATCGCCTCGCTGAAGAGATAGGTGTCATCACCGTCCTCGCCCGCGAGCGAGTTGCCCCCGGCACCACCAATCAGCGTGTCGTTGCCGCCGCCACCGGTGATTGTGTCATTGCCGGCCTGCCCATCCAGCCAGTCGTGACTATCGTTGCCGCTGATGGTGTCGTCGTCATCTCCACCGTAGATCGCGTCCACACCGGAGCCGCCGAGCAGCGTGTCGTTGCCGGCTTGGCCGTGCATCTCGGTGCTGCCCGAGAAGCCAACCGCATCAAAGGTGTTGTCGCCCGCCCCACCCACAAGATAGGCGTGCTCAATTGAATGAACCGCATGAACCTCTCCATAGGCACTGAGGTCGGTGTCAGTGAGCGTCAGATTGATGTTATCGACAAGGGCAAGCGTGTCGGTTCCATTGCCCCCGTCATAGAGATCGACCACACCCGCACCTGCCGGCGTGGCAAACGACGACGCAAGCGTCAGGCTGGTGTCGATCACCACGAGCAGGTCCGTGCCGTTCTGGCCGTAGACTTCGTCTGCCCCAGGACCGCCGATTAGCGTGTCGTCATCGTCACCGCCATAAAGCGTGTCGTCGTCTTCACCGCCATCAAGGCTATCGTTCCCGCCGAGTGTCGATATGGTGTCGTTGCCGGCCTGGCCCAGCACCACATCGCGAGCAGCGCCGCCAGTGATCGTGTCGTCGTCCGCACCACCAAGAATCCGATTGAATTCGCTATCGCCGCCAACGATCGTGTCGACGCCCTCGTCGCCATAGAGGAAGTCACCCTGCTGTCCGCCGTAAATCTTGTCGTCGCCACGGCGGCCACGAATCCGATCGTTTCCACCCTCAAGGGTAACCCACCAATGGAGGCTGAGATCAGCTATCTCCTGAGGTGTCGCTCCAAGCGTTGTGAAATCATCACCGTAGAGCCTGTCACTTTCACGGCCACAGCCACCGTCGATGAAATCATCGCCGTCAGGAAGTAGTTCATAGTCGGGCTCATTTCCAAAACCAACGTCGATCTTGTCGCCTCCCTGCAGTTCCACCACAAAATCAAGGCTCGCATGTGGCGTGCGCGTCGCAGGCTTCCCGGCCAAACCCCCGTTGTCGTAGGCAGGAATGCCACTCCAACCCAATCGAACAGGAGGTCCGTTGAGCGGGAGTTCCCAGCGAACACCCAGCGAATCAAGACCGATCAAAAGTCCATTTCGGCTGACCTCCAGTCCCACCATTGGGGCACTAAGCCCCAACTGCCGAAGGAGGGTTGTGGTAACGCCAGCGGCTGACGTGATGTCAATCTTTGCGAGATGCTGCGCGTCAAGTGGCTGTCCACCGGAAATCTCATAAAGAACCGCGTAGATTTCACCTGGCGCTACCGCTGCCAAGTCGCCTACGGGCACAAAGTCCTTGCCTCCAGATTTCAATGGACCATGACCAGTCCATGATCCAGATATAAGGTCATACGTGGCAATCTCACCGTCTTCAGCAATACCAACTAGCGTTTGTTCATCAAGCGCTTCAAGGGCGACAATAACGTAACCGCCGGGAATCTGGCCGAGGTCTGTCCAGGCCTGAGTGCCAAGATCAACCTGCCACAAGCCACCTTTACCAGGTGGTGTAACAGATGTAGATGCAAGAGCCCTTCCGGTTACGTACGCGTATCGTTCACCGACGACTGCAATGTCTCTCGCTGCAAACACATCCGTAATATCAAATAGCGTTGTCGCCAGCCCTGTGACGGGATTGAACTCGGAAAAGGCGCTCTTTTTAGGAACCGCGTTGTCGTCATATGTCACAGAAATCAAGTTGGGAACCTGAACGGTAGCCCCATGCGTCACCTGAACCCAAGGCTCTATTGGTTGTTGAGTTACTACATAGGTATCACTGGCAAGGCCTGAGAATCGAAAGCTACCAATTTCGTCATCACTGATCAGTCCATCACCATTAAGATCAAGGTCAGACGTAGTCGTCGTCGCAGTAAAGCCCGTGCCTTGCCCAACAATACTGACAGTTTGATTATTTAGTCCCTGCTCGGTTGAAGTCCGCCACTGGTCCGAACTGCTGTTGTCATGCCACCACACTGAGCCTTGAATTACTCCCCCAACTGTCACAGCTCCCGACGGCATCGGTATCGAAGCACTCGAGATGGCTGACGTGCCTTGCTGTGAGCCTGCCTGAGTGTCGGTTCGTGCGGTGCCGGTTATTAAAAAATCAGGCGCCGCCTTACTCTCACCACTTCCCAGCTGTATGAAGGCAGGCGGCACCGGACTCACCGAGATCGCTTGAAATGCTGCCGGAGGCTCTACGAAAACCTGATAGTCCGCCGGCATCAATTCCTCGAACACATACCTCCCCGTGGAGTCCACATATTCAGTCGGCTCGCCGTAGTCATGGACTCCGTCACTATCGAGATCAAGAAATACTCGCGCGCCTTCAGCCGGCTTATCTTGAGAAGTTTGTGTGTCTCGCAATTGCACAATACCGCTTATGCCTCCATTTCGATAAAAACCGAATTCAAACGAGGCAGCAGTCGGCAGTGACTTTTTAATTGAGACAGCAGTCGTCGCAAACCAGCCTGAAGGCACCTTGGTTACCGTGAGTGTGGTTTCACCATCCGGCAATCCCATATTTTCTGGCAGGCTGAACTCACCACCGCTCACCATCTGTTCAAATAGTGCGATGCCCTTCTTACTACCAACCCGGAGCCGCCACTCCTGCCCCTCAGGGGGAACTCTGTCCCCCGTGTCATACACACCATTTGCATTAACGTCCTCGAAAATAATACCTGCCAGTTTGTTCTGGACAGGCGGATAGACCTCGGGGTGAAAAACAACGTCGGGCTCGCAGCTTTCGGCGGCCACTGTTGCTGAAAAGCCTCCGTGAAGCGGATCGACAATGGCACGGTGAGTGAGGTCTATCTGTCGTAGTTCGTAACTGCGAGCCGTTGAGCCTCCGTAGACCGTATCGGACCCCCCACGAGCAAAGATTTTGTCGTCACCAGGCCCGCCTTCAATCCAGTTCTCACCGTCCCCGCCGTCTACAATGTCATTCCCGTCACCAAGGTACACCTCAGCATTGCCAGCTGCCACGATCACACCGTCATTGCCAGGACCAGCATTGACGAAGTCACCGCCGTCGCCGGTCTCGATGTAGTCGGCCTCGAAGCCACCGGCCAGATAGTCGCGATCAGCGGTGCCGTAGATGCTGTCGTTGCCGTCGCCACCGTCGATGAACGAGGCGAAGCTGCCCGTGACAAAGCTGACCGAGCCAGGGTAGGCCTTTGTTGCCCCAGAGCTGCCCAGCACACCAACGGCTTCACTGATGGCATAGATGACGTCGTAGCCCGGGCCGCCATAGATCGTGTTGTAGCCCTCACCGCCTTCGATGTTGTCGGCATTGACATCGATGTCGCTACCCGTCCAGACGCCGGCGACATCATCACCCCAGATTTTATCATTGCCACGGCCACCGCGAATGCGGTCGTTGCCCTTGTCGCCGACCAGCGTGTCGTTGCCGTTCCCGCCGTCGATGGTGTCGTCGTCTTCGCCGCCGTCGCAGTCGTCATCGCCATCGCCGCCGAGGAGCACGTCATTGGCCGTGCCGCCGTCGAGGATGTCGTTGCCGGGTGAGCCGCCACCGAAGCCCTCGGGCGCTTCAGACAAATCGCCAGCTTCATCATCGCCGATCAATTGATCAGCGCCACCGTCACCGTAAAGCGTGTCGCTGCCACCGTAACCGTAGAGAATGTCGTTCTCGCCACCTCCGTGGAATTCATCGTTCGACGCCCGGCCAATCAGGCGGTCGCTGCCGGCAGCACCGGGCACACTGCCGCCGTCACCCCAGAACGTATTCACACCCGAGCCGCCCGTCAGCTGGTCGTTGCCCGGCCCGCCGTAACCGACGACCGGTTTGGTAACCAACTCTGAGAAGGTGATGATGTCGTTGCCAATGCCGGCGTCGAACTCGATCCGGGTGACATCAATGAGGGCAAAGGTCTCTTCAAAGTCGTAGGCCGAAACGACGATCGAGCCGTTGGCCACCGTCACTGAAAACTCTTCGTCACCATCCTCCGTCTCGCCCGGCAGCACCTGGCCCGCCAACGGGCCGGTGTGGAGTGTCAGCACGCCGGAGCCATTGAGTGAAGCCAGGTTAGGCTCGACCGGCGGGCAGCTGATGTGGTTCCACTCAAACAGGTTGATGTTCACCAGTTCGAAGCGATCGCTCCAGAGCGTCACGAAACCGAACGGCGTGGAGAGCCCGACCTTGATGAAGGCTTCGAAGAAGGCGTCGATCGTGCCCTCAAGATCAAAAATACACTCCGGCCCGCTGCGGAGGTTGGCGACAAACTCGTCGAGGTGGACCTTGCCGTCGTTGTTGTTGTCCTTGAGGTTCGCCCCCAAGGTGCCGCGGACCCCGGCATCGACCCCGGCCTTGGCAACAACCACGTTGAGCTCGGCCCCGGCACCAACTGTGGCCGTAAAGGTGAGTTCGGGCTTGTCGAGGCCATCAGGATTGACGTCGTCGAGGAAGACGCCGTTGAGCATCTTGCTGGCCATCTGGCCGGGATCCAGACCACCCTCCATCGCCTGCCGGATGCCACGTGTGTCGTAGCCAAGGGCAAAGTCGGTGGCAAACTCGAATCCGCCAAAGAACTTGGCAAACAGCGGCGGAAAGATCGGGAAACTCTGGCTCAGGGTGAAGCCGGCCACCAGATCAGGCATGTCCCAGTAGACAAGCGTTGGATTCCCGCCGAAGAGTAGGTCGACGAGGATGCGGGCGGGGTCATCAAAGACCGGGAAAGTGAGATCACCTGATTTGACGCCACTGTAAGCCGACGCAACGTTCGACGACCCTGGATCAGCCGACGCGACACTAGCGTTACCTGTTATATTTAAGTCCGCATTAGATACGGGGTCGGTCATGTTAATGGCTGACTCACCAGCCGATGCCGAGGTCGCCCCAAGGAATGAGGCCTTGTTGGCATCGTCCACAGTCATGCCGCCAAGTGACACCCGGCTGCTGCCGCTGATGCCCGCCAGCGTGGAAATCGTGTCTGAGACCTGATCGACCGTCTCGATGAAGGTGACCGCGCTATCGAAGTCGTCGCCAAACATCCGCATGGCATCAAGGACGGTCACCGCCCCGCCGCCGGCCATCTTGGAAACATCCGAGAGCACCGGAATTTCACTCGTCAGCAGATCCAGCACCGGCCGCAACGGCTCGAGCATCGCGTCAACCTGTCCGAAGATCTCGCCCACCGGCCCGGAAAGCAGCCCGCCCAGGTCGATGTAGGTGTCCGTGATCTCAAAGAAGAATTTGTCAGCGGTGTTGGTCGTGAGGTTTTCAAAGCTCACCGCGCTGCCTCCCGCCTGGGCCTCTTCGTTGAAGCCCATCGCCAGCGAAACGCCGAGGCCGGGACCGCTACCACCAAAGAGTGATGCCGTCAGGTTGGCCCCCACCTCCGCCCGCACCGAGCCGCCAATGTTGATGTTGGCGAACAGGTCGGGCAGCTGGGTCAGGCCGTAGCTTTGGTTGCCAAAGTCGACGGTCAGATTTGCTTCCAGCTCGTCGGTGGCGGTGGCATCTTCAAAATCGAACGACAGCGGGCCGAGCCGCATGCTCAGGTCGGCCGGTAGGGCTAGGCTCAAGCCTGCGGTGAATTCGGTGTCTTCGTCGGTCTCGATAAAGAAGCCGCGGGTGAGGCTCGCCCCCAGGCCTATATTCAGTGCCAGAGACGTGTTGAGGTAGATGGCAGCGTCGCCCTCCACCGCCAGGCCGAGGCTGTCGATGCCGAAGTCGAGATCGGCCGAGGCGAGGGTGTTGGTGGTGGTCGAGGCCAACGTCAGATCGACCACAAACTCAGCATCATCGGTCAGCAGGGACTCAAATGATGTATTCATCTGAGCTGAATTAAGGGCAACTCCATCAAGAGAAAAACCGAAATCTGCAGAAAGCCCTGCACCCCAACTTCCAAACTCTGCCGAAAGATTCGTACTCAGGCTGAACGGCGAGTCGATGTCAGCTGCCGTGCCCAGAAACAAGTCGAGCTTACCAATAAAACTGCCATCCGAGACATCGATGCCCCCGATCAACGGCAGGTCGGCGGTCAGGTCACTCGCGAGGGCTGTCCGCAGGAAACTGACAAACTGGGCCGCCCCGTCGATCCAGCCGTTGAAGCTGAACAGGGCCGAGGGGTCGAGCAGGATGTCGGTGATGTTGGAATAGCCCGAGCCGGTGCCGTCATAGGTAAGGTCGAGGCCGAAGGCAGGATCGGCTGACCCCCCGAGGGACAGCCCAACCAGCCCACCGAGGCTCGCCCCCAGGATCAGCCCGCCACCGTCATCGAGTTCAGCCGCCAAATCGATCGAGGAGTTGGTCGTGTCGAGTGAAATCCAGTTGGCCGCCGCCGAGTCAAGCGAGAGGTTGACCAGCAGCCGGCCGGCAATCGAACCGCTGACGTTCAGCGAAAGATTGCCTTCGCTGGTGATATCGAGGGCCAGTCCGTCGGCGACATCGAGGGCACTGAGGTCGACCGCATAGCCGGCATCGACCAGCGTGACGTTGAGGTCAAGGGCCAGCTGCTTGTTGCCGGACAGGTCGACCGAAAGCGACGGCGACAGGCTGATGTTCATACCATCGGGCAGGCTGATGCCTTCGGGCAGCCAGCCGCCCTCGGCCTGCGGCAGGAAGATGCGGCTGAACTCAAAGGCCAGGCTGTCGAGCCCGCCAAAGTCGAGGCCGGGGAAGTCGAGCGAGCCGGGCGTCAGGCCGCCGAGCCACGACAGGTCGAGCCCGGCATCGAAGGAGCCCGGGTCGGGATCCCAGTTGAACTGGGGCAGGGACAGCAGCCGCCCGAAGGCGAGGCAGAAATTCCGCCCGTCGCCGCCCAGTCCTGAAAAGCCGGGCAGCACGAGGTCGAAGGTCAGCAGGGCATCGGAGAACCAGGCCCGCAGCCGGCCAAGGAAGTCGAGGTCGTAGCTGGCATCGCCCGGCGTCCAGCCGCCCCATTCGACGATCAGATCATCGAGACTCCAGGAGAGGCCCTGTAGCCCACCGAAATCGGGCAGCCCGGCCAGCTCTGGCAGGGCGAGTTCAAACTGCGTCAGCCAGTCGCCGCCAAGGTCACCAAAGCTGAACTCGGGCCAGGTGATCTCGCCCGATGTCGGGTCATAGCCAGTGGGCCGGCCGAGCAGATCACCAAGGTCAAACTCCGGCAGATTGGCAAAGATATCGACAAAGCCAAAGACATCACCAAGCGAGACATCAATCCAGGGAATTTCAAAGTCCCAGAGCCCCGAGCCTTCGAGGTAGCTGACAAAGAAATCGAGCATTGCCGGCAGGTCATC
>RGBY01000117.1 GCA_009919445.1 Planctomycetia bacterium | reverse complement strand
CCGGCCGCTTTCGTGCAGGTGACTGCGGCGACTCAGACGAGCCTGTTTCTGCAAGCGGAGGAACCGTGCCGTTGGCCTGCCCATTGGCTTCGCCTGCGTCGGCCTTGCCCGGCTGCTTCTTTTGTTTGACACCCGCCATCGACTTCCTCCTCACCAACTTCCCACGACCGGACTGCTACGGCTCTTCCCACGGGCAGCACGCCCGGGGCCCAGTGCCGCTCTCTCAGGGCACACCATCAAATCAATGGTGCAGCCGCCTGCGGCACTGACTATAACAAGCGGCAAGGGCCTTCGCAGCCAGATCCCCGATAAAACGCCTCAACCACGCCCGCTGAGATCCTCACCAATGCCTGCACCCGGTCTCTCGCCGCGACACCGCCCCGGGAAGCTGCCCTACGTCTTTCTGCTTGTGTTCTCATCCATGGTGGCTTGGGTGCCACCATGCACATGGGCAGAGGACGCTCCGCCAGCGGAGGACCTACACCCCGAACTGCAGCGGCTGTCCCCTGAAGCTAACGTCTGGCTCGACTTGGCGGGCCGCCGCGTCATCGTTGCCGGGCAGGTTGCCCTGGCCGAGGGTCCGATTGAGTTCTTTGCCTGCCCTCGGGAGACCAAAGAGCACGAATCGGTCGTTGTGGTCGACGCCTCTGCCCGGCTGGTCCATGCCGCCCTCCTGGCGATCGGCCTGACGCCAGGGGCGCCGGCTTCGTTTTCGACAACCTACCAGCCCGCCACCGGCGACCCCGTGGCGATTGAGGTCCGCTGGCAAGACGGCACCAGCCAACGCCATACGGCTGCTCAGAACTGGGTCCGTGACAGCTGCACCGGTGAGCAACTGGCCAGCAACTGGGTCTTCGCCGGCAGCCAGTTCTGGAAAGATCCGCAGAGTGGCATCGAGTATTACCAGGCAGATGGTGGTGATCTGGTCTGCGTCTCAAACTTCCCTGCGGCCATGCTCGACCTCCCCATCGCCAGTTCCGATGCCAACGAGGCCCTGCTCTTCGAAGTCTTCACCGAACGGGTGCCGTCGCGGGGCACTCCGGTCGAACTGGTTTTCTCAAAGGCACTGACGAAAAAGTGATCGCTGCGGGTGCAGCCGCTGCGACCAACTATTACGCCAAGACCTGGCAGTGCTTGAGTATCTCTGCTGCCGACGCCACGTAGCCGGTATAGAACGGCCCGAATTCGGCATAGCGGGCGCTCGCCTCGTCGAACCGCATGGTGTAGACGATTTCCTTGAGAAACTCTGGCCGCCGGGCCCAAAGCGTGACGCCCCACTCCCAGTCATCAAGACCGACCGAAACCGTAATCAGCTGACTGACCTTGCCACCGAACTTCATACCGCTGGCACCATGCTCGGCCATCAGCCGACTCCGCTCGGAAAACGGCAGGGTGAACCAGTTTTCACCAACTTTGCGTTTCTTATTCATCGGGTAGAAACAGGCGCACGGCCAGGGTGGAAAGTCGGGTTCCAGGCGAGCCTTGTGCATGGCCGGCTCACGTGCGGCATAGCCCTGAACCCGTGCCTTGAACGTGGCACTCTCGGGGTCTTCTCCCTGCTTGATCAATTTGGCCGCGAACTGGTCAACCGTTGGCAGGTACTCACTGACCTCAGTCAGTCCGACGAAGGAATACGTCGGCACAATCGCGGCCCCCAACGGGCCGGCAAGCAGCCGCTGGTGCACGCCGTCAACGACATGTGGAGACGGGTCAAGGGCCATCAGGGCAAAGTCGGCCTTGTGGCCCGGCACGATCCACTGCTGCAGTCGCACCGGCCGATCAGACTCATCTTCGAGCGCCGTCTGAAAGGCCTCGATGCCTGCCTGTCGCTCCTCTGCCGAGAGTGCCGCCAGCCGGGCTCGGTCGAACTGATAAAAAGAGTGCGTGCAGTGCCAGCCCTCGGCTGGTTCGACCGACACCGTTTCATCAACTGCCTCGGTGGCACCAGGACGACCTCCTGCAGGGCGGTGGGCGGCGGGTGGGACGGCGGGCTGCTGGCTCATCACGATTCTCTCTTTGGGGTACTCGGGGTGTGAAGACGGTTTGAACAGGTGTTTCAGTCGAAAAACTGTCGCAGCGGCCGAACCAACCGTCTCACTGCGTTTCGGCAGCCGCAGTTCCCGCGGCCACCCTCCAGCCGTTAGGATAGCAGGGCGGGGACGATGGCGAGATGGTTCGCCCGTTCCCTGCTATGCCACAGGGAATGGCCACAAGGCCCCACACCGGGAGGAATCAGCCATGGGACAGGCAATCGTCGATCCGCAGGAACTCCGCCGCTTCGCCTCGCGTCTCCGTCACTTCAGCACCGAGGTCCTCGGCCAGATGCAGACCGTTCAGCGGCAATTGCAGGCCCTCTCGGCCAGCTGGCGTGACCAGGAGCACCAGAAGTTCGCGGAAGAGTTCGAGCAGCAGCTCACCACCTTTGCCCGCTTCGTGGAATCGACCGGGGAGTACGTCCCCTACCTGATCCGCAAAGCGGAGCGGGTTGAGGAATACCAGCAGCAACGCTGACCCCTGCACGGAACGCCGCCATGTCTACTCAGGCCGACGTCAAATCGACCGATACGCTCGCCTTCGTCAAGGAGGCATTAATCACCTATGCCCATGACTCGGGTCAGGCCTTGTCTGACATCGAGATTGAGGGGCAGCGCGGCATTGACTGGATCACAGTCGATCGTGCTGGCTACTGGAAGGCAGAAATCCGTCGGGCCGCCGAGGCGGTCAATCAGGCCATCAAAGACCTCGAGCACTGCCGGGCCTATAAGAAGGTCGGGGACAGCACGCCTTCGTGCGCGGAGGAGAAAAAGCAACTGGAAAAGGCCCGCAAGCGGCTGGCACGCGCCGAGGAGAAGGCCGAATTGGTCCGCCGCTGGACACCGGTTGTGCTCCAGCAGTTTCGCGAGGCCTGTGTTCGGCTGGTTCGCTTTCGAGAGGTCATTGACGTCGATTGCCCAAGGACGCTAGCCCGACTGGAAAAGATGATCTCGGCACTTGAGCGTTACCGCTCGGTGAGTGGTCCTCAAGGCGGCAGCGAAGGCGGGGGCTCAGCCGACGCCGCCCCTATCACCCGCCAACTTGACGAGCAGAACGAGCCGCCTTCCGAACAGACGGCGGCAGCAGAGGAGGAAAGCTGATGAAGTCTTGTGACCTTTCCAGCGGCGCCGCCAAGATGGCCCTCGCCCTGAAGCAACTGGGGATCAAGTGGGAACATGCCCGGGAAACCTGGGATGACGCCACCTCGCGGCGGTTTCACGAAGAGAACATCGCCCCCCTGATGCCCGAAGTCAAACAGACCCTCGAAGCAGTCGGTCGCCTTGCCGAGGTTCTCGATCGCGCCGAACGCGACGTCAGCGACAGCAGCATGTTCTAGTCTGCGTCGACAATCTTTCTCGCACCTCCCACAACCCCTGACCATCTCACTATGCCATCCAGCGATTCTTCGTCGACGCCTTCCGTCCCCGTTGATCGGTCCTGCTACGATCGTGATCTGCTCCGTGACCAGATGACTAGGCTGCGGCGCGAGGCAGCCACCCGTCAGAAGCTGGAAACCAGTATCACCACTGAGTTTGACGCGGCCACTGAAAAGCTCAAAGCATCGGCTGCCGCTGCCATCAAGAAAATCAATGACCGCTGCGACAAAGAGGCTGCCGCACTCAAAGCAGACTTTGCCCGCGACCGCTCCCGGATTGAAGGGCAGGTTGAGTCTGAGCAGCAGGCCCTCGACCAGCAGCGTGATGGCCTGAAGAAAAAGATCCTCCAAGAATGGAAGGAGGGCGAAAAGGAACAGGCCGAAGACCTGCAGTACGAAGAAATCTCACTTGGTGAACAACTCAAGGCGAAACAGGAAGACACCAGCCGCAAGGCAGCTGCCGCAGCCAAAAAGATTGACGAAGCTATTCATCTGGTTGCTGACGACCTGGAGCGAACCAGAACGGTCATCACTCGCTGGGCCCTTCCCAATGCCGATCTCTTGCAGACCGACCAGTCGCAGACTGAATCCGCGACTTCAGAAGCCAGCGAGACCGATCCAGCCCCCACCCGCAGCCTGCCCACTCCAGCGAGCCCACTGCCAGAGGCCTTGCCTGCTGGGAAGGAACTGTTTGTTCACTTTCAAGAACTGATCGACACCGTCGCCGCCGAAGCCAAGGGACTTCGCCAACTTCCCAGCAGCATCGCCTTTAGTGAACGCACCACAGCGCTCGTGATTATCGTGCCAGTCTTGGTCGCCGCCCTGCTGGGGCTGGCCGCGTTCCTGGGACTACCTTTAGTCGCAAGCGGCCTCCCCGCCACGCCGATTGCAGCAGTATTGGTCGCGGTCAGCCTGGCAGGCGGCATCGGCGCGGGGCTGGTCTGGCAGAACCGGCAGAAAAAAAAGGCTCGGACCGAGGCGACGGGGCTGGTCGAGGCCCTGACCGCCACGCGCGACCGTCTCGCTCATTGCCACAAGGCATGCCTGGAGGCGATTGACACCAAGTTGGAACGTGATCTCAAACGGCTTCTCGACCGCCACGAGCAGGATGTCAAAAAACGACAGGGTGATCTCACGAATGCCTCGACCTCTGCCAGTTCCAGTCGCGACCAGAAACTGGAAGACCTCGACCGAAAATATCAGGTTGGCTGCCGGGCACTCGAAGAAAAGAAGGCCCGCGGCCTGAACGTCCTCGAGGAAACCTATCCACCCAAAATTGCTGAGGTCGAAACCAATCGGGATCGAGAAGTTACCAGCATCAAGACCAAAGAGCAGGAACAACTCGCCACGCTCGAAGAGAAACGGCAGACACGCTGGACCGAAATGACTACGGCCTGGCGGACCACACGGGAGGAAACAACCCGCATCTACGACTCAGCCAAAGCAGTCGACCGGGAGGCCTTCCGCGACTGGCAGAGCCTCGCCGATGAATCTGCCGACCTACCAGCCGTACCCCCACCCGGGCTGCGGTTCGGCCAGCTTGATCTGTCACTCGCTGGCATTGCAGGCGGCATTTCCGAACGGGCCGAACTCAATCAGTTTGGCCCTGAGGCGTGGCAACAGCCCGCCTTCACCCCCTTTCCCGACGACGCTGCCCTGCTGATCAAAACACCTCCGGAGCAAAAGGAGCAGGCTTCAGCATTGATTCAGGCCCTCATGCTGCGGATTGCCTCTGGCCTGCCCCCCGGCCAAAGCCTGTTTACCATCATCGACCCAGTGGGCCTCGGCAAACAGTTCGCCGGCTTCATGCATCTGGCAGACCACGACGAACTGCTCGTATCCAGCCGCATCTGGACTGAACCCGGCCAGATCGAAGAGCGGCTGGAAATGGTTACCGAACAGATGGAGATGGTCATCCAGAAGTACCTCCGCAACGAGTACCCATCAATCGGTGACTACAACGCGGAGGCTGAAGTGCCTGAGCCTTACCGATTTGTCGTGATTGCCAACTTCCCGGCGAACTTCACTGAAACGGCTGTGCGGCGGCTGGCGAGCATCGCCAGCTCTGGAGCCCGCTGCGGGGTGATACCGATCATTTCGATTGACACATCGCAGACCCCCCCTTCCAACTTCAGCCTGGAAGAACTTGAGTCACACGCCTCAATCGTGACGTTGAAGGACGGCCGGTTCACCTGGAATGACTCTGAGTTTTCCAAGTGGCCGCTGACCGTCGAAACGTCACCCGACGACCACACCTTCACGAAGATCGTGCAGCGGGTCGGCAAGGCGGCGGTGGCAGCCAAGCGGGTCGAGGTGCCCTTTGATCGGGTGGCTCCTCCGGAGGAAGACTGGTGGACGGGCGATACGGCCAAGGGCATCGACGTGCCACTTGGCCCAGCGGGTGCCAAGAAGACGCTCTCCATGAAACTGGGCAAGGGCACCAGTCAGCACGTGCTAATTGCCGGTAAGACCGGCTCCGGCAAGTCGACCATGATGCATGCCCTGATCACCAACCTCTCGCTGATCTACAGCCCGAATGAAATCCAGTTTTATCTCATCGACTTCAAGAAGGGCGTTGAGTTCAAACTCTATGACCACTACCGGCTGCCCCATGCCCGGGTCATTGCCATTGAAAGCGAACGGGAGTTTGGCCTCTCGGTCCTCCAGCAACTTGACCGCGAACTCAAACGCCGCGGAGACCTGTTCCGTGACCTCTCGGTG
The DNA here is from genome assembly GCA_009919445.1 of Planctomycetia bacterium. Taxonomy (GTDB): domain Bacteria; phylum Planctomycetota; class Planctomycetia; order Pirellulales; family UBA1268; genus UBA1268. Next base: position 1,480 of record RGBY01000117.1, on the reverse strand, counting down.
CAAGACCTCGCCGGCTACCGGGCGAGTGGGCATCCTGAACCGATGCCCCGGATCATGCTGATCATCGACGAGTTCCAGGAACTCTTCGTGGAGGATGACAAGCTTGCCCAAGACTGCTCGCTGGTCCTTGACCGACTCGTCCGACAAGGCCGTGCCTTCGGCATGCATGTGCTACTTGGCTCACAAACCCTGGGGGGTGCCTACAGCCTGCCCCGCGCCACGATGGGCCAGATGGCCGTCCGAGTGGCACTGCAGTGCAATGAAGCCGACAGCAGTCTGATCCTCAGCGAGGACAACACCGCTGCCCGTCTGCTCACCCGGCCTGGTGAGGCCATCTACAATGATGCCAACGGCATGGTCGAAGGCAACCATCCCTTCCAGGTTGTCTGGCTGGGCGAAGAACGCCGCGAACGTTTTCTTGGAAAACTACGCGCCCTTGCCGACTCACGAACCGACATCCCCCAACTGCCCCGGCTGGTCTTCGACGGCAACGAGGCAGCCGACCCGGCCGCCAATCGCCTGCTGACCTCCCTGCTCGACACGGGCATGATCGACGGCAAGCCAGCCGTGGCCCCGCTGGCCTGGCTGGGTGATGCAATTGCCATCAAGGATCCAACCGTCGCCACCTTCCGCCGCCAAGGGGGCACCAACCTGTTGATCGTTGGCCAGCGGGAGGACCTGGCAACCCGCATTCTTGCGATGGCGACTGTCAGCCTTGCCGCTGGCAGCGACCCACACCCGGGCGGCGCGATCGGCAAGCCGGCTCGATTCGTGCTGTTCGAGCCGGCCATCGCCGAGGAACATCCCGAAACGATGATTACCCGACTGACCGAGTTTCTGCCTCATGAGATTGAGTCCGTGGGGCGACTCGGGGTCGCTGATGCCTTCGCTGACCTGGCGGCAGAGGTGCAGCGGCGACTCGACGAGCAGATTCTCGATGCCGAAAGTGTCTTTGTGATCATTCGCGACCTCGGCCGTTTCCGTGAATGCCGCCGTGACGAAAATGACTTCGGCTTCTCGATGTCGGGCGAACAGAAGGCCAGCCCTGCCCAAAACCTCGTCACCGTGCTGAAAGATGGCCCAACCGTCGGCATTCACGCAATCATCTGGTGCGATTCGCTCACCAACCTGCAGCGGACCTTCGAGCGAAACACGCTCAAAGAATTTGAGTTGCGGGTGCTCTTCCAGATGAGTGGCACCGACTCCAGCCAGTTGGTCGACAGCCCAACAGCCAGTCGACTGGGCGAGCAACGGGCGTTGTTTGTGCATGAAGAGACTGGCACCCTCGAAAAATTCCGACCCTACATGTTCCCGACGGATGAGTGGCTGCAGGACGTCTCTGGCAGACTACGCAGCCGGCCTCAGGGAACCCCTGTTGAGCGGCCGCAGGCTGTCCCCAAGCCAGCAGCGTCGACGGACGCTGGGGATGACGGTGGCTTTTCGCTGAAGCACGGCTTCGGTGCTGATGAGTTCAACTTTG
>RGBY01000116.1 GCA_009919445.1 Planctomycetia bacterium | reverse complement strand
TGGCGAATGGCGGCGCGTCACTGGTGGCCTGCCCCGAAGCCCCATTCTGCTGCCAGGATTGAGCGACCTCTCGCGGGCCTTTCTGGATGATCGAATAGGCGCCGTAGAGGATCATGCCCAAGAGTCCGAGCACGACCAGTGGCCGCAGGGCTTCGAGAGGGTCGTTCTGCTGCTCTCGACGCTGCTTTGATTTTGGTCGACGTCCCATCGTCACGGACTCCTGATAAATGGGCTTTTCGCAAGGTTCTCCAAGAATTCGGTCGGGACGGTAATGAACCAGCGAGGCCGGTTCCAGACCGCTTCCGTGACCAAGGGGATGCCCATCCTGCGAAGCCAACTTGATTGGCAGGATGGGTAAGGAGGGCTAGCCCGAAGCCAAATGAGCTAAGGGGTCGCTTGCCTGAAACACCTCAAACCTGTTGAAATGAGGGCAATGTATCGACGCAACCTTCTCCTTCTCGCACTCATCATTCCGTCCTGCCTGCTTGCGTGGGCAGCCCGAGACCGGTCTGGACAAGGCCAGCGATTTGCTGAGGTTGCTCGCATGGTCAGCCAACGGTACGTCGAACCGGTGGAGCAGGAGCAACTTTTTGAGGCCGCCATGACCGGCCTCTTTGCAACCCTTGACGAGAACTCCCGCTACATCTCTCCTCAGGCACACCAAGACCTTGCCGGACGTCTTGACCAACGATTTGCTGGGATCGGTGTCGAGCTGAGCGTTTCTGATCACTCTGGTGAAGTTGTTGTGCTGAGCCCGGTCTACGGAGGACCTGCCTGGGAGGCCGGGATGGTGCCAGGTGATCGGATTCTGGCCATCAATGGTCAGAACGTTGTGGGTGAAACGGTGGCCGATGTGGCTGCGCGGCTTCGTGGTGAAGAGGGGAGCCGCCTGCGACTTTTGGTTGCATCGTCAGATGCTGCTGGAGTATCGGGGCTTGGGACGAGAGATGTGGAACTGACACGTCGACTGATCACGCTGGAGAGTGTCCGTGGAGATCGCCGCCTCGCTGATGGTCGCTGGGACTGGTGGCTGGAGGGAGAGCCTGGGATTGCGTACCTGCGGATCACCCAGTTCGGTGAACAGACAGAAACGGAAGTCGGAGCAGTCTTGGATGAGTTGGCTGAAGCCCGCTCACCTCGCGGCGTCATCCTTGATCTTCGTGGTAATTCAGGCGGTCTTCTCGAGGCGGCGGTTTCGGTCTGTGACTTATTCCTTGACGATGGCGTCATCGTTACCACGCTCGACCACCGACGGGCAGCATCTGCTGTGCAGCGGAATGCAAGTCGTGGTGCGAGGCTGGCGGGCGTTCCTCTGGTCGTTCTGATCGACTCTTTCACCGCCAGTGCTGCTGAGATCGTCGCTGCCTGTTTTCAAGACAACAAGCGGGCGATTGTGGTCGGCAGCCAATCCTATGGAAAGGGGACGGTGCAGACACTGATGCCCCTTCTGTTCGGTCGCGGCGCCATCAGGCTGACAACCGCTGAATACCGGCGGCCATCCGGTGCCGCCATCGAGCGAGCAGTGGGAGCGAAGAGTGAAAAGCCCTGGGGCGTGTCTCCTGATTCCGGGTTTGCCTTCACGCCGACAGGCCAGCAACTCGAACGCTGGTTCCGTTGGAGGCGGCAGCGAGATTGGCCCCAACTCGCCGACGCTGATGCCACGAAGGCCGATCCTGTGGCTGACCCAGCCATAACCTTGCCTCGCCATGCCGATCCGGTATTAGCCAGAGCACTTACGGTCTTCTCCGAATCAATGCCGGCTGGCCAAAATCACTGACCGCCCTGAGGCAGTGGGAGATCAGCCAGGCTGTTCTGCAGCGAGCGCAGCACGTGCTTCAGCAGCCAGAAAAAAACTGCCTGCCACACAGACGAGGCCGCGACCAGCCGCCAGACGCCGAGCGATCGAGACGGCCTCGCCCGGTGTTGAGGCGAGATGTGGTTCTGGCCAGCCAGCCTGTTCGGCCGCCCGACGTAACGTGGCCACGGTCGCTGCCCGCGGGTTGGTTGCATACCGGGTCAGGATGACGTCCGTAAAGAATGATCGGGATTCTGCCAGCATCTCGACCAGTTGCTTGTCGCGGCTGGCTGCAAAGATCAGGATCTTGCGGCGGGGCAGTTTTGCCGATTGCTTGAGGGTCTGCACAAGTGATTGCATCGAGGCAACGTTGTGAGCTGCATCGAGGATGACCGGGGGTCGCGTCGCCAGCCACTCAATACGAGCCGGGAGTCTTGTCTGTCGTAATCCCCGCCGGATTGCCTGGTCTGAAATGGTTAGGCCGCGTTCACTCAGAACCCGGGCGGCCATTACCGCCACCGCTGCATTCACGGCCTGATGGTATCCAGTCATGGCTGTGGTGTAGCTGCTGATGTTGGTGCCAGGTGGGGAGTTAAGTGTGAAGCGATTCGCTATCAACTGCTGTGCTGTCCGCGACGCAAGCTTTTCTGGCGTGACGGTGAAGTCACGATCGAGGAGGAGAAGCCGGGCCCTACGCCTGGCTGCCTGCTGGGTCACAGCAGAGATCGCCTCTGGGTGTGTTGCCGCTGAAATCACGGGGCAATGACGGCGAATGATCCCTGCCTTTTCGGTGGCGATCGCCGTGATCGTATCGCCCAGCATTTCCATGTGATCGTAACTGACACTGGTAATCATGGAGACAATTGGTACGCAGAGATTGGTCGCATCAAGCCGACCACCAAGACCGGTTTCAATAACTGCCAAGTCGACCTGGCTACGAGCAAAGTGAGTGAAGGCCAGGGCAGTCATGACTTCGAACCAGGTCGGTCCGGCATTTCCTCGTCGAGCTGCACGGCGATCAATGGCTTCAACGGCAGGAATGACTCGCTGAAAGGCCTCCAGCAGATCTGCTGTGGAGATCGCTCGACCACCTACCGTGATACGTTCTTCTATGCGATCGACGTGGGGGGAGAGGTAGCAGCCCACACGATAGCCAGCTGACCGCACAATGCCTGCCAGCATGGCGGCAGTGGACCCCTTTCCCTTGGTGCCAGCGAGGTGGGCTGCCGGAAAACTCCGTTGCGGCTGATCCAGTTCCCTCAGGAGGCTCCGCATCCGAGCGAGGCCAAATGAACCAGCGCGGGGCGTCTGCCGCTCAAAGTTTGCCCGCTTTTCCAGCCATTGCAGGGCTCGAAGCCGATTCAGGCGGCGGGGCTGATGAGATTGAGAGGTGGTCACGTGTGGGTCTCGGCAAGGCAGGCAGACTGGCTGCTTTTGCAGGGCAATGATGGTTCAAGCCAACAAACCGCAATTGATTTTCGGTCCTGATTTTCTGACGCTCCGCCGTCGAAAAGTCTATGGTCCCCGTGAAGAAGCGTCAGCCAATGATTTCTTGTATCCCAGTCGCATCGATTTCGCCCCTCTGGAGGCGGCTGGTTACCGGTGTCATGGGGGTGCTCATGGCCCTGGCTGGTCCTGCCGGATTTGCCAGTGAGTTTGGTGGAGATGCGGATCGTCTGCCAATGCTGTCGCCGCTCTACATCCCCCAGCCTGATGAAGAGCCGGCAATTATTGTTGACGTAGCCGAGAGCGGCATTGATCCGGCTCTTGACCCGTGGTGCCAGCGTTATGGCGGCTGTTCCTCGTGCATTGCCCCGGCCCGACTTCCCTGCTGGCCACGCTGGTTTGCCAGTGCGACTGGATTGGTGATGACCCGCACGCTTCCCGATGGTGCCACTTCAACCGGCCCCGGGGGACTGAATGTATCGACCCGTTCAGCATCGGCGAGTTGGCCAGGTGGCGTTGATCTGCGGCTGGGACGTTGGTTTGGTGACGAGCAACAGCACGCAGTCGAACTGATCTACTGGGGTGTTTACAACATTGGCTCGACAGCCCCCCAGCAGACTGGCGCTGCCAGTGGGGCGCTGACCCGTTCCGATCTGGTGAATGACGTGGAGGTCAACTGGCTCTATTCGCTCGGTGAGCGTCCGGAGTTTCATCAAAGCGCCCGTCGGTTCAACTGGATGTGGCTGGCAGGCTTTCGTTTCTTTCAACTGCAGGATGAGTTAAGCCTCGTGGCCGATCCGGGCGCCATCGATTTTGATGTCACCACAAACAACAACCTGTTTGGGGGTCAAATGGGAGGCAGATTCGACTGGGCGTTTGCTCCCAGGATGCGGTTTGTCATTGTTCCCAAGTTTTTGCTTGCTGGAAACTCCATCAGCAATCTCGCCGTCAGTTCGAGCGGCGGAGTTTCAACAGCTGATGTGCGGTCGACCTTGGGGGTATTTTCCTGGCTCGGTTCGGTTGATACCTCAGTGGCCTGGGATATCACAGAACGCTGGAGCCTCTCGATTGGATACCGTGTTGTTGGCGTTGGGAATATTGCCCAGGCCGACGGTCAGTGGCCAGGCACGATACCCGCCTCAGCAGCGAGTCTGAGTGGCGTTGCTGCAGGATCCGAATCGATCATCCACGGTGGCTTTGCAGGGTTTGAGAGCCGGTACTAGTTTCAGGGTTGCTCGGCCATCCTGGCCCTCGCAACCCTTGTGGCCTCGGACCGGCGTGATCGCCGGCCACTCGGCGGGCCCGCATCCTGCGGGCATTGGCAAGGCGAGCGATCACTGGTGTTGCGGGCTTACCTAGGACGTAGGTTGCTCGGCCATCCTGGCCCTCGCAACCCTGAGGCCTCGGACCGGCGTGACCGTCGGCCACTCGGCGAGCCCGCCTCCTGCGGGCATTGGTAAGGCGAGCGATCGCTGGCGTCGCGGGCTCACTTGGGATGCTGGTTGCTCGGCCATCACTGGTAATGCTCGTAATGCTGTTGGGAGCGAAACGTGCCGTTCGAGTTGGTTGGTATTTCGGACTCGGTTTTGAGCGGGATTCGCCGACGTCCAGCGTGGGTCGGGGTGCCCATGCCCTTTCGCCGGACACTCGCTGCGGCCATCCTGGCCTTCGCTCGTTCGACGCTGCCTGCGCTCCGCCATCCATGGCTCCGCTGGCCAGCTACGCCGGCTCTCAGGGCACGGGCACCCCGACCGGAAGATTGAGATGGGGTTCCGTTCCTGGGGAAGCATGAAGTCGTGCGGGAGAGCTGAGCGTTGCCTGAAGCCAAAGGTCGTGTGTCGGCATCTTCTGGTGCCGAGCAGCATTGGCTTTCGGGGAAGGGGCGCAACCCTGTCGTCCCAGCTTGGCGTGATGACTGACGCTCAGCCGCCGCAGTAATCAATCGCCCTGGCGATCTCGCTCTTGAGATCCTTGCGGTCAATGATGCGGTCGACGAATCCATGCTCGAGCAAAAACTCACTCGTCTGGAAGCCGGGAGGCAGTTCCACGCGAATGGTTGCCTTAATGGTTCGGGGCCCAGCAAAGCCAATTAAAGCCCGTGGCTCAGCGAAGACAAGATCACCTAATGAAGCAAAGCTCGCGGCAACGCCCCCCATTGTTGGGTTGGTCAGAACCGAGATGAACAGGCCACCAGCTTCCGAATAGCGAGCCAGTGCTGCCGAGACCTTGGCCATTTGCATCAGTGAGAGAATTCCCTCGTGCATGCGGGCGCCACCGCCTGAGGCACTGATGATAATCAGGGGTAGTGACTCGGAGGTTGCTCGCTCGACAAGGCGTGCTAGACGCTCCCCGACCACGCTCCCCATGCTGCCCATAATGAAAGACGAGTCGGTGACCCCGCAGGCAACCCGCCGTGCACGAATCATGCCGGTCCCAGTGAGGGCTGCATCCGATAGCCCAGTTCGCTTCTGTTCGGAGATAATCCGCTTGGCGTAAGGCTTCTTATCGGAGAACCCAAGCGGATCCGTCGGCAAGAGCTGCCCATCCCATTCTTCAAATGTGCCTGGGTCGAAGAGTTGATCAATTCGCTGACGAGCTGAGACGTACCAATGAAAGCCGCACTGGGGGCAGACATTGAGCATCTTTTCCGCTTCCTTGCGGTAAATTGTCGCACCGCAGCCGTTGCATTTCAGCCAGAGCCCTTCGGGAACCCCACGCTTGGGCCGAGGCCCCGGCCGTCGTTGGCTTTGTGTCGATTCGGGCGGAGAAGATTCCCCGGCGTTTGTGGTCGCTGCTGCCCTGTCAGTTGTCCGGCTGGTCATTGTCGACTGCCTCTGCGTCATGCCTTTCCGCCGATGGTGCAAGCCGGTCCTTAGGCTTGGCCTGCGAACCGCCGCCGCCGGCCCCATCAGAAGTCATCAGCCTACCAATCAATCCGGCCGTTGTGCCAGCACGATTCGTGCGGAAGCGGCTCTTAGGCCTGTTCTCGGGCAAGGCTCTCAAGATCCCGGATGGCTGCCGCATAGTCGCCACTCCGAATCACGGCACTCCCGGCCACAATCAACTCAGCACCGGCATGGGCCACCGAGCCGATGGTTGAGCTGGCAATTCCCCCATCCACCCCGAGGTGTAGGGGGAGGCTGCGACGGTGACGAAGGTCCCGCAGGTGACTAAGCTTGGTCAGGGCGGAGGGCTGAAATGACTGCCCTCCGAAGCCAGGCTCAACACTCATGATCAAGATCCCATCACAGTCATCGAGAAAGGGTTCAACCCGCTCAACTGGTGTGTTGGGACTGATTGCGAGATGGGCCCGGCACCCCTCGGCCGCAATGGCCTTCAGTGTGGCTGTCGGGTCTGGCAGGCCCTCGATGTGAACGGTGACGATGTCAGCACCAGCCTGTGCGTAGGAGACAGCTGTTTGTTCTGGCTCATCAACCATCATGTGGACTTCGACCGGCACGCTGGCCGCACGTCGGACCGCCTCAACCACGACCATGCCGTATGTCAACTGGGGGACAAAGCGTCCATCCATGACATCGAGATGGATGCCACGGGCGCCGGCAGCCTCAAGGCGAGCAACTTCGTCGGCCAAATGGCCAAAGTCGCAAAGCAGCAGCGCTGGCAGGACAACCGGCCCATCGGCCAAAATGGTTTCGATTGAGGTCACTGATCGTGATTCAGCAGGAGTGCTCATGGAGTCGTAGCCCCAACCGGGCAAGAGTGGGGTCGCGAGGGATGCAGGGTAAGGAAAATTGCCTGCAGAGTATAGCAGTGAGGACCATGAGATCGGGGGAGGCAGCTCTGGGACGGGGCCGGGGGATACCCGTTTTCGCTCAGCTTTTGAAAGGTTTTTATGAGGAACATGGGGCTGAAATCACATCGCTCATCAAACCCTCACATTCTTCGACTAATAACCTCGTCTAACGGGAGTCGGTCGGTCGCGGTAAATCGAACCTACCGTTTACATGAGAAACGAAGCGTGTGTCACGGAACTCTTCATCCGGTTTGCTGGAGCCTGCTCGTACTGGCAGTCTCTGTGATGCCGCCAGTTTCTCTGCAAGGGGCTGATCTCGATCCTGCCTTGAAGGGCTATGAGCCGGTTGGTGGCGAGGTTGCCGGGTCTTTGAAGTCCGTTGGGTCTGACACGACGAACAACCTTGTGGCCCTGTGGACGGAGGGCTTCAAGGAGCACTATCCAAATGTGCGTGAGGGGATTGAAGGGAAGGGTTCCTCATCAGCACCGCTATCGCTGATGGAGGGAACGAGCACCTTTGGCCCGATGAGTCGTGATTGGAAGCCGACTGAGATCGATGCGTTCAAAGACAAGTTTGGGTATGCCCCGACAGTGATCCCGACCGCCCTCGACATGCTGGCAGTCTTTGTGCACAAGGACAACCCGATTGAAGGGCTGTCGCTGCAACAGGTCGATGCAA
>RGBY01000115.1 GCA_009919445.1 Planctomycetia bacterium | reverse complement strand
CGAGCAACCTCAACTTCCACCACCCGGAGTTTCGGGATGATCTGCTCCGCTGTCTCTTGCTTACCTCGTGGCATTGCTGCTCTCCCTTGGTTGCGACCTCACAAGAAGTCTCGCTTCTCAGGTGGTCTCGTTTAAGGGGGGCAGGTCAGCCTGTACGGCTGCTGGCTGGCAATGCAGGCTGATCTCTGGTTTCGCGGGGCCTTGTTCCTCTGGCGATTCACTGCCGGCAACTGGCAGCGGACGCAGGTGTGAATAGGACTGCTTAGGGATATAGCTGCAAGACGCTTAGGCTGACCCAATTGAACGCTTCAATGAGCCGAGTAACTCTGGCACTCGGGGGGCCGCCATGTAGACCCGCGCTGTCACTGCTGAGCGGGGAAAGAACTGGGCGACGAAATCAAAGCAGAACTCGCTTGCCGTGTGCGAGATGGACGCCATGTTGGCGTAGACCCCACCCAGCATCTCGTCCGGCAGCTTGAGGTTGTCATAGATGTCAGCGATCGGTGTCGGCTGAACTGGTGAGGCTTGTGGGGCTGGCTGCCCCCCTGCCGCCTGACCGCCGGATGATGCTCCGCCTGGTGCTGCGGCACCCCCGCCGGCGTTTGCTTCACCGGCTGCAGCTGCGGGCTGCGGTGCCGCCTGAGGCTGAGCCTCGGGCTGTGGTGGCCGAGGGTCTTGCGGCGGCTGCCCAAACGTTGCGGTGTATTTTTGAATGGCCTGCTCAAGGGCAATAACAAACTGGCTGGCCACTGCTGGTGGCAGAATTACCCGAGCAGCCACGCGGTTGGGCCGAGCAAGCGACTGCACGAAGTCAATGGTGTATTCGTTGGCTCCGTGGAGCACGATGACGGCCGTTGCGAACACACCGCGGCCAATCTGATCTGGAATGCGAGCGGTTGCTGATGAGTGCTGGATCTGCTGCAGTGGCTGATCAGGGTTTGGTGGTGGAGTTGATTCGTCACTCATTGATGCGTTTGCTCGTGTCAGGTGTTCCGAATATGGGGCATGTTTCACAGGCCCCGTTTACCTGACCGCTAGTTTGCCCGAGAATGCTGCCAAACGCCAGTTAGCATTCTCTCGAGCGAGAGAGACAAGACCAAAAACCCCTCGGCGCGGCTTGGCCACACCGAGGGGTATAGGCTTGTGGGAGTCAACTGTGCTTCGGGTGGCCTTGCCGCCAACAAGCGGTCAGCCGTCGGCTGGCAGGCGACTGGTTTCGACCGTCGGCGTTGGGCCCGTACAGGCCTTCATAAATTCAACCAGATCTGCCTGATCCTGCTCGGAGAGTTTCAGTGGCCTGATCTTCTCGCTGAGGTACTTGCTTGGGTGGCCACCCTTGTCGTACCACTCAACCACTTCTTCAAGAGTGGCAACCGACCCGTCATGCATGTAGGGAGCGGTTAGGGCCACATTCCGAATGGTCGGTGTCTTAAAGGCACCCATGTCGGCCTCATCTTTGGTGACGGCAAAGCGGCCAACATCAGGCTGGTCTTTGTCCATGCCAACGCCAATGTTGTGATACTTTTCGTCAGCGAGATTTGCCCCGACATGGCAGGCGGTGCAGTTGCCCTTCTCTGTGAAGAAGATCTCGCGGCCACGCTTCGCTGATTCACTCATCGGGTGAGCCTCGACGCCCGCCTTGGCAGCTGCATAGAGTTCGGCCAACTCAGGATCATCTTCAAAGTCTTCGGCCTCATAGTCTTGGTAGGGCCGCCACTGCTCGTTGTAGTCATACGGTGAAGGAGCCGTGACGATCACCCGCTCGAAGGCAGCGATGGCCATGCCAACTGCGTCAATGGTGACATCGCCAAAGACCTTCTCAAACTGTTTGGCGTAGACCGGCATGCTGGCCAAGCGTTTCACCACGCCCTCAGATGGGGTTGGCGATTGGACCCACAGCCTGGGCCTCAAGTGAGTCAACCCGGCCATCCCAAAACTGTTTGCCGGAGAGAATGCGGTTGTAGGCCACCGGTGAGTTGCGTCCACCAGCCTGGCCGTCGATGCCAATGCCGGTCTTGGTGTGAGCGGTGTAGCCCATTGAAGGGTCATGGCAACTCGCACAGCTCACCGTCGAATCTTTTGAAAGCCGGGGGTCGAAGTAGAGCTGCCGGCCGAGTTCGATCTTGGCTCGGGTCAGCGGATTCTCCTCAAGGCCAGTGATCTGGGCAGCGCCCTGGGAAAGCCCGAGAGGCAGAATCGGTTTGAGTTCAACAAAGTTTGCCGGATCAGCGAGCCATGTCTCAATTTCGGAAACGGTGATCGGTCCTGCACCAGGTACGCCCGCAGTCAGCGATGGATCGCCCAGCATGACCTCCTCAGTTTCGGCTCGCGAGACAGACGCAACGAGAAGCACGGCGAGAAGGGCCACTGAGCTGGGCAAAGCCACGCGACAACAACGCGACAACAGCCTTTGCATTACTACGGAATGGGAAAGCCTCATGAGACCGCTCCTCTTTTTCTCTCTGTAACGGAAACTGTCGAATAGGTGAGACGACATGGCGCGAAATTCTGACGGCTGGGTCATCCTGGCAGGATGCGTCGATGTTGCAGGGAGTCGCAACGCGGCGTTGCCGTCAGATTCCCAACTGTCGGCTATTCTATCCGAAACCCAACAGGCGTCGACTCTGGTCGGGTGGGTGGCTTATCGGCTACGCTCAAGGGCTCAGCCGGGCCGCATGGCTTCGGGGTGGCGGTGCAGCCGCCAGATGCGGTCTCTACGAGGATTTCTCGAGGAAAACAATGCCGAACGAAGACGCTGAAAACGAAGGCCTCGACAGGCAGGATCTGCCAGAGTCAAGCGAGCCCCCCAAAGACGAGTCGGGCGATCGCTCCGAATTGGCTGGCCACTCAGACCAGAGTGATGAACTGATTGTTCCAACTGGTGATATCTCGCAGCGGGAAGCAGCAGCGCTCATCCGGGACGCGGCCGGCCAACTCAATGATTTTCTGGCTGACCGGCGGCGTGAATCAGAAGAACTTGCCCGGCGGATGACGCGAATTGAAGAAGAGATTCAGAACAATGGCAATGCGGGACGCCACCTGACGGCGCTCAGCGTGATCGTTGCGATCATTGCTTTTCTGGCGACCACCGGGCTTTGGCGTCTGGCGAGGCATCAGTCTGATGTGCAGTCAGCCCTCAGGCAGACGATGACAGAGGTGAAGGCCTCGCGTGATGCCAGCATGGAAGCTATTGGGGCCGGGCTGGGAACTGTTAAGGAAGCGTTCGCAGGTGGCATCAAAGGGCTTGAAGCCGAACTCAGCGGCCAGCGAGAGGTCGCCAAGAGGCTAGAAAAGCAGCTCGGCGAAACCAGCCAGCGGGTTGCCGGTGTACGGGAACATGTTTCCAAACAACTTGAGCAGCAGTCGGAACTCACCAAAACAGAGCGGGCTCGGATCGTTAGTGAAATTAAAACCGAGATCAGCGGCCTCGAGACCGCGCTTGAAAAACGATCACGGGAACTTGCCAAACAATCCGAAGAGTTGAAGTCGCAACAAAAGGAATTCAGTGAGGCAGCCGCCAAGGCGAAAGGCGAGCGACAGGCAATGATTCGCGCTGCAACCGAAACGGTGAATGCCCAGTTGCTCAGCCTGCAGACCATGCTCGACACCCTCGAGACTGAACCTGACTCTGCAGCGACCGCCACGGCCGCAGTCGGGAAGAATAAGGACACACAGGCGGGCTCACAGCCGAACAAGCCTGATGCGGGCAGGCAGCCAGCAGCGAGCCCTGGCAAGCCAAAACAGCCCCAAAAGCTCAAAAGTGAAAAAGCCGGAAACCAAAAGCCGGTAGCGGAAACCCCCGTAGGGAAACCGGCAGAGAAGAAACCGGCAGAGAAGAAACCGGGTGGGAAAGAGCCTGCTGCGAACCCAGCCACAGACGAAAAGCCCGCCGGTGAGAAGCAGAAGCAGGTGCCTGCTGAGAAGGGAAGCCCCAAGGAGAGTCCCGTTGCAGATTCTGGCCCCGCCCAGAAGGCAGCCCAGGCAGAGGCTGTCTCACCAAAGGAGGCCGCGAAGCCAACGAAGGCCGATAAGCCCGCCCCTCAAGCAGCAGAGCCAGAACAGGGCAAGCCGCAGCCAGTTCAAGGCAGCAAAGACAAGTCTTAGATAACAGCAGAGGGCCTAGGCAACAGCCGGAAATGACTGGAGGAGAGCCAGCGATGCCGACTCTCCTCCAGATGATGCCGTTTGGAATGAGAACGAGGCTGTGATCAGTCAGCCTTTTTCTTTTTCGGCTTCTTACCGCCATCCTTTGCCTTGCCGCCACCGGCCTCACGCCGCTTCTGCATCTCTGCTCGCATGGCGGCCTTCTCTTCATCGTTGAGTTTGCCGTCACCGTCCTTGTCAAACTTCTTCATCATCTCAGCGCGGCGTTCAGCGTTTCCGCCCTTCGCGCCACCCTCCGCGCGTCGCTTTTCCATCTCGGCTTTCATGGCCGCCTTTTCTTCGTCGCTCAGTTTGCCATCGCCATCTTTGTCAAACTTTTTGAGCATCGCTTCCTTGCGAGCGGCCGCATCAGGCTTCTTGGCAGGTTCGGCATTGGCGGCGAACGGAGCTGAAAGCAGGGCTCCGGCAATAAGGGCCAAAACAATTCGAGTCATGATTGTGTTCCTTTTTTACTTGACGGATTTCCGTCGGAATTGAGGAGGTTCAACTGTTTCTGCTGCTTCTGCAAAGGGGGAAGGCGTTTGCGGATCGCCGTAAGGCCTTTTCTCCTCTGCGGATCAGATAACTCTTGAACGGCTCGTGAGCAGGAAAGTTCCGAGGGCAGGTGATACGACAGCCTGATGATTTCAGCAAGTTTTTTAGGGGTGGGCTAAAGAAGTCCCAGTTTCCGCCAGTAGGAATTGCTGCGTTCAGGGCTGTCGGGACGGACTGATTAGATGGCTAAGTTTGTGGAGCCCCGAAGGCCTTTTGTTTTGGTCTCAGCAGCGGGAGAGGAAACGCCAGCCAAGGCTGCCAGAGGACAGCTCAGCACTCGCGGTGGGCCATGCGACTGCTAAGCCGCTTGTCGGGGTTGGGCCACATGTTCTCGGTCGCTGGCCGCAGGCAGGTGATCTTCAACGCTGCCAGGTTTGTCCTCCTCGTCACCCAAAAACGTCCCCGTCAGGCCGTCGAGCATGTCGGGAAGCGATGAGAGGACATTGACGAAGCCGAGCACCATTACGCCGTGATGAGCTCCCATCTCTAATGCCGAAAGGTCGGCAAAGAGCGTCTCCATGGCCTCATCGAGGCCGCTCGTCAAAAGAACCACGCCCGTCGTAAATTTAAGCCACGGGCTGTTGGTGACCGAGCGAATGCCCGAGGTGACGGAACGCTTCACCCGGGTTGCCATTGGGACAGGACGATGGCGTCGGTGATGGCTGCGTTGGTGCATGGCGAAGTCCTGGGAGCGCCTCGATTAGGCCGTGCTGGTGATCCGGAAAAAAGAGTGACAGTCCCTTTTCTTGAAAGGGCAATAGCGGTTTCAGCAGAATGCGGTCAACGGGAATTGCCTTGACCGGGTGTCTGACTCTCGATTCCGGTTGACTGAGGAGTCGCAGGCCGTCACAAAGCGGTGTCTGCGACACTGTGGCAAGAATCCGCCTGAGAACTACCATGTCCCAAAAACCGACAGAAGATTACAGCTTTTGCCAGGCTTCCCCAGCCTTCGAGGGTCTTTCTGCCGACGAGATCGCCTCGATCTTGTCTACGGCTCGTCCACTGGAGGTGGCCGGCGGGGAGATTCTTTTTCGACAGGGTGATCCTGGCGGAACGATGTATGTGATCACCAGCGGGCGAGTGCGGGTGATGCTTGAAGATGACGCTGGTGAAGAAACCTTGCTCAATGTGCTCGATCGGGGGGCCCACTTCGGTGAACTGTCGATGCTGATCGGCTCACCCCGGAACGCGACCATTTCAGCAGTCGTTGATACGGACCTGTTGGTGCTCAGCCATGACCAGTTTGCGGAGGCGGTCGATAAGGTGCCACAGTTTGCCGTGAACCTCAGTAAGACGCTGGGCCGCTGGCTGCGTGGCGAGCTGCTGGGGACGCGAAAACAGGTAGTCCGAGCGGTGTTCGCGGTCGTGCAGGGGCGTGACGAGCACGCGGCGCTTGCACCACAGATGGTCGATTTGTTTCAGCGGCGGGGTGGTCGGGTCAAGGTAGTCACTCACCGCCCGCAGGCCTGGCCAAATGAGGTTGTGCTCGGTGAGCTGGTCGCCGGCCGTGATTCCGAGCCACTTCGCGACCGGATTGCCGATGCCGTGACCGCCGGCTCTCGGGTCTTGATTGACTGTGATGCGACAACTGCTGATCCAGCCTTGCTGAGTCAGTGCGAACACATCTTGTGGCTTTTTGATAATCGGGATGAGGCGATACCGGCGAGCAGGCTGGGCGAGTTTGTTCAGACTCATGAGCGGCTTGTTAAGCATTCGCAGATTGTCTGGACGCATGAACGCTTGGACCGGCTCCCCCGGCGGGCGACCCATGACCTGGCATTGCCAGGTTCTGATATGCGTGTGCAATGGGAGCGTGGGTCAGATGGACCGCGGTTTCGGGATCATGATGTGGCCCGCTGTGTTCACTGTGTCGATGGCCTGCAATTTGGGCTGGCCCTCGGTGGCGGTGGGGCCAAGGGCATGGCGCACCTGGGCGTCATTGAAGTCTTGAATCGGGAGGGGCTTTATTTTGACAGCGTGGCCGGCACGAGTGCCGGGGCCATCATGTCGGCAGGCTATGCCATGGGGAAATCTCCCCAGGTCTTGCTTGAGTTGATGCTCAAGGAGATGACGCCGCCGCGGTGGGTCCGTGGTCTGCCGCGTAGTCGAGAAATGTTCTTGCTGTCGCAGTTCCGAATGGGCTGGATTGAGCCCAAGTTTCGTGAGCACCTGCAGAATGTGCAGTTCGAGGAGCTCTTTCTGCCTGCGTCTCTCGTGACAGTCGATTTGGTGACCGGCCAGGAGCGAATTCGCCGGACAGGTGATGTGGTGTCAAGCGTGATGGAAAGCATCAACCATCCGATCTTTGGCAAGCCGATCTTGCGAGGGAATGAGGCACTTGTCGATGGCGGTGTTCTGGCCAACGTGCCTTCGCATTGTCTTCGACGTCAGGGGGCCAGCTTTGTGCTGGCAGTCGACGTGACCACGAAGCTCTCCAGCGATTTTGCCTGTG
The DNA here is from genome assembly GCA_009919445.1 of Planctomycetia bacterium. GTDB lineage: Bacteria > Planctomycetota > Planctomycetia > Pirellulales > UBA1268 > UBA1268. The sequence continues at coordinate 598 of RGBY01000115.1, read as the reverse complement.
ATTCCAGGCGGCCCGGGAAACTGACTAGCCCCGGCTATCTACGAACCCTGCTGCGGGTGAACGACGTTTCGCTACGGAGCCTGTCGGGGATTCATCGGTCGGGCAGTGACTATGTGATTACGCCCGACACATCCGCCCACTCATTCGATGATTTTGCCAGTGGGCAGCGACTCATGGATCGGGGCCGCGAAGCAGCGGAGGCGGCCCTGCCTGAGATTAAGGAGCGGCTCAGCAAACTCTATCAGGCCATTGATAACCCGGTTCGGTAAAGAGTTTTACGATCTGGAAGACATTTTTGAGGCCTGGTGGTAAGTTTCCCGGGCGTTGCGACATAGAAAATTGCCTACCGGATTTCTAAGTTTTGGCTCTGGCTTCTCGGTTGTGGTTTTTTGGTTTTCGTTTTCGTTTGTTTCGACAGTCACGCTGAAAGGAAATGCATGTCCATCTCACGCCGACAGTTTCTGGGTTCGGCCTCCGTTGCCGCTGCGGCAGCAGTCCCTTATTTCAGCTGGCAGGCTTCTGGCTTGGCCGATGAGCCGACGAGCAAGAATGACCGTGTGGCTATCGGGCTCATAGGGGCGGGTAATATGGGGGTTGG
>RGBY01000114.1 GCA_009919445.1 Planctomycetia bacterium | reverse complement strand
TCGAGGCAGGCGGCCGCAATGTCGAGCAGAGCCTGTTTGGTGAAATGGCTGATCAGGCCCGGGTTGGCTCCATGTTCCAGCACTGCCGTCGGGCCGGGGGTGTCCCAGTCGGCAATCATTCGCCGCAGATTCATATGCCGCCAGTAGAGTGTCAGGTGCGTGGGGTGAGCCCCCTTGGCGTGTTCGTAAGGATCCCAGAGTTCGACCGACGTATTGAGATAGAGCACGCCATGGTCGTGGCACCAGCCGACGATTTCGCAGCAGTCGATGTTCCAGGCCAAGTCAATGAGCAGATCGCCGGCAGCAACATGGCGTCCTAAAACCTCACCGAGGTTGTCTGGGCCAACCTTGTCGCGGACAAAGGTGATGCCCCGTTCGATCCAGGGCTTCAGGGCAGCGTCATCGGGCTCAAAGTCAATGATGGTGATCTGCTTGGGGTCGACGCGAATATGGTCGAGCAGGATTGGCAGGGTGCAACGGGCTACAAAGCCGAAACCGACGAAAAGAATCTTGTTGTCGAAACTGACCATGGGCGAACCTGCCTCCAATGCAGTGAAAAGGTGCGGTGAAAAGCTTGTGAAACGGACCGGCAGGCAAGGGTGCGTCGGCGGCCAACGGAAAACGACAGTATAGCCACAAATCGTTGGTCACTCGTCGGTGACGACGTCAGTGGTCCATGGATCAGACCACTGAATGCCCTCCTCCGCGAGGTGCGTTCTCACCGCCTGGCCAATTGTCGGAAAGACTCTTCGGTCGGCGAGTTGGCTCCAAACTCCGTAGCGATGGAGCCGATCTTTCACGGGCCCTTTCATCTCTGCAAAGCAGAGCGTCACGTCACGGGCGGCGAGCTGTTGCTGAAGTTCACAGAGCATATCGACAGCAGTCACATCAATATCTGTCATGGGCTCAGCGGTCACGACCACTCGCCGTACCTGGGTCGGTGCGGCAGCAGTGGCAGCCAGCAAGCGGTCTCGGAAAATTTCGGCGTTGGCGAAAAACAGGGGTGAGTCCCAGCGGAAGAGCACAAGCCCAGGAATCTGATGGGCTTCTGGATGCCGAGAAAGGTCGTGGTATCCCTTTCTGCCGGCCAGTCGGCCAAGAACGGCTGAGTATGGCTGCCAGGCCCGCCAGACAAATTCGAGGAGGGAGAGCAACACGGCAAGGCCAATGCCGGGAATGACCCCTCCCAGGACAACACCCGTCAGGCAGACCAAGGAAATGATGAACTCACCCGGTCGCCAGGCTGCAAGCCGGGCGAGACCGTGGAGGTCGATGAGTGTTGTTGCGGCTGCCACCACGATGGCCGCCAGGGCGGTGACTGGCACGCTGGCCAGAAGCGGTGGTGGAAAGAGCACGATCACCACCACGCAGGCAGCCGCAACCAGACCAGTGAGCTGCGTGCGACCGCCAGCGAGCATGGCAACCGGCGTGCGGGTAGAACTGGAACTGACAGGAAACCCCTGCAGTAAACCGGCGAGCATGTTGGCCAGCCCCACGGCCGCCAGTTCCTGATCGGGACGGTTGCGGCCATCATCGGTGTCGGCCAGTGCCCGGGTGAGGACAGCGGTATCGGCTGCCGAGACAAGGGCAATGGCAGCAGCGGCAGGAAGCAGCTGCATAAATTCCTGCCAAGAGAGCCAGGGAATCGTCAGACTGGGAAGGCCGGCAGGTACCGGCCCAATGACAGACGGAGACGCCATGCCAGCTTGCTTCATCATCAGCACACTGCCCGCAGCGGCAAGCATCACCAGCAAGACCGCTGGCAGCCGAGGCAGCCAACGATGACTGGCGAGGATGGCAGCCAGACAGCCAACGCCCAGCGAGGCCGCCAGCAGATCAGCCTCTCCGCGCTGTAGTGCTCCCCAGATTGTTGTGATGTCGGTGATGAAGGGGCTGCCCTCAGCCAGGACCGCAGTGGTAGGAAGGCCAAGCAGCTGGGGGAGTTGGTTGATGATGAGGGTGATGGCCAGTCCATTGAGATACCCGAGTCGAATTGGCATTGAGATCAGATTGGTAAGAAATCCAAGACGGCTCAGGCCGGCTGCCAGGCAGAGGCCGCCAGAGAGAATCGCCAAGAGAGCAGCCCGTGCCAGAACGAGATGAGGCTCGTGGGGTGGGATGGCGATGGCGATCGCAACAAGCGCGGTCAGGGATGAGTCAGGGCCAAGGATGAGCCGCCGGCTCGGGCCGAAGAAAAAATAGCCGAGTAAGGCCGCCAGGCTGGCATAGAGTCCGCAGGCGGCTGGCAGCCCGGAGGCTGCGGCATAGCCCATGCCAGCTGGGACGAGGAAGGCTGCCAGGACGAGACCCGCCACGAGGTCATGCAGGAAGGAGCGTGGCGTGAGCGGAATCACGGTTGCCAGAAAAGGGAACCAGCGGCCTGGCCCACAGCTGGCAGCATCGTGACTGGCCCTGCTGGGGGTGGCTGTCGTCGATTCGTGATGATCGTCTGAAACAGGCATCGTTCCAGCAGCTCTTCGGGGTATGCTCTTTGGGTATCCAAACGGTTCTGGCTTGGCGATGCGTCGCCAGAGCCCCAGCACAACGGTACCGAGATAGGGGCTGATTGTCCCAAGACAGGAAGATTTTTCAGCGGTTCAGCCAAAGGCGTCCCTGCTGCAAAAGAGGGAATCGAACAAGATGTCACTGTCCCATGTGTTGTGGCTGGCCCTTGGCGGGGCCCTGGGTACGCTTACCCGGGCCGGGGTGGCTGCTGTGGCAGTGCGTTGGCTCGGGCGTGATCTGCCCTGGGGAACGCTGGCAGTGAACCTGCTGGGGAGTTTCGCTTTCGGGCTGATTGTCGCGCTGGGGAGAGGCCGGCTGGGCCTGCCGACTGGTCTGGAGACAGTCGTACTGGTTGGCTTCCTCGGCGGCTTCACCACCTATTCAAGCTTTGCGTTTCAGTCGGTTGACCTGCTGGAACAGGGCCGGCTGACAGTTGCCCTGGCCTACGTCGGAGGCACCGTGTTTGTGGGCTTGCTCGCGGTCTGGGCCGGTTTGCTCGTGGGCCGGTCGCTGGGTGGGTGATCTTGCGGGTGGCTGATCGTGATCGTTTGCCCCTCGTGAGCCTGCTGCGGATTGAATCAGAGCCACGAATGTGTTCGGATCGACACGAACCCGGCGGCCTAGTCTGAAAAACGGTTGGGTAGTGAGGACGTTCAACGCGAAAAGAAGAGGGGACGGCATGGATATTCATCGTTTCTGGATGGTCGCATCGAGTATCGCTTCGATTGCCTGTGGCGTTATCGCAGGGGTATCTGAGGCGGCTGAAACGAAGGCCACTGGTGACTATGTCTGGACCACCGATCATCTGCAGGTGGGGGTTCGTTGGCAGCCCTACAGTGGACGACCACAAAACAATGCCTACGACGTGACGCGTCCAGTCATCGCCACAGACAGCAGTTACGTACAGTTTTGGATGGCCTGGTCAGCGCTTGAGCCGACGCGGAAGAACACCGATTACCGCAAGCACCCCTCGACCCACCTCAAGATCATGGAGCAGGCAGTCGACGCCTGCCGGAAGCGTGGCCTGAAAGTCGAATTTGTCTTTTTCCATTGTCCTGCCTGGGCGTCAGTGTCTGGGCAGGCCGGCGGACAGCGGCCCCAAGATGGGCTGTTTCCAGAGTTTGCGAGACGAATAGCGAGTTACTTCAAGGGTCGTGTCGACGCCTATCAGCTTTCGCATGAAGTGAATCTGCAGGGCTTGATGGAGGGGGGCGACGTCGATTTTCTGATTGAAGAAGTCTTCATCCGCGGCGGGCAGGCCATTCGTGATGTCTATTCGGCTGAGCCAGCTGAGCCGGTCATCATTTCGACCTCCGGCATGAGTCCATGTGAGGGCTGTGGGCAGATGGCAGGCCTGGCAGATAAAGGTGGCCGGGGTGTGAATGAAATGTATGACCGCTACGTGGCCAGTCAGTCACTCCTCAAGACCGTCGATGCCCTTAATCTCAACGTGTCTGATCAGAATGATGGGTATGGCGGCATGGACGGCAGTTTTGTGCCCTCGGTCTGGGGTAACTACGACCTCGTTCGGAATAAGCTCGATGCGGCCGGCTATGCCCACAAAAGTGTGCTCTCGGCCGAGTCGTGGATTTCCTGGGATGATGGTGGGAGCGCGGTTGATGTCAACGGTGACGGCATCAAGGATGAACGCGATGCCTTTGCCCGCACGCTCACCATTATGGGGCACTGCCTGGAACGGGGGCTCAATACCATGCAACTGCCCTGGTGCGACAACTCCAGTGGCTGGGCCATGGGGCTGACCAAACGTCGTGATTACAACGGCCGGGTGGCAAAAATTGCCCCGCCGATTGTGATTCCGGCAAGTGACGGCGGCCCCGGCATCATCACCCAAAAGGTTGTGCTTCAGGGCAATGACAACAACTTTACTGTTGGCGGGCCCGATGGAAACATTTTTACGATCGACAACTACATCAATCCAGCCGATCCCAACCATCTTCACTACTATGCCTGGCGGTGGTTTGCCGAACTGGCAGCAGGCACCGACGAAGTGATTCGGCATGCCGTCGCGGGTGAAGTCGGCAATGATATTGCGGTGACTGGCCGCGGATTTACCGGTAACGAACGGTATCGGATCGCCGGCTACAACCGCAGCCAGGGCTCGTTCCGAGTGCTGCTCTACGCCTCTGGGGCCAGCGGCAAGGAGACGGCGGTGGTGAAGATTCCAAGCACCATTCAGACGGGAAAGCATTCGAATACGGGCCAGGGTGTCTGTGATTTTCGGGGCGAAGGGTTTGCGGATGGCCAGCGGTATCAAGCCCGGGTCGTTACGAAAAACATGGATGCCCGCACGGGTAAGGACCAGGGCCGGCGGGTCTTGGAAACCCCGGTTCGTCCAGTGAGTGGCGGCATGCTCGAGGCATCCATTCCAGGTCTCAAGCAGTTCACCACTGTTGATTTTGTCCGTGTGCCGACGCCCCAATGAGGCTGGTTCCTTAGAGTAAAGCTGGCAGTTGGGAGCAGGCCGATGGTGGGCAGGAAGACCAAAGCTGGTCGGGGAAGGTGGCGACAGCCTGCCGTGGAACGACCGCCAGAACTTGGCAATTTGAGCGGGCTCCTTCCTGCTGACGAACTGTCTGCCCTGGCAGCAGCCATGACCATGCGGCCGCCGAAGGCGGTGCGGCCTCGGCCGGCGGCCGCCTGTGGCCAGGCTCACGAAGATGCGCAGTCACAGGCCAGCAGGTTGCCGTTTGCGACTGAGCCGGTTCCCTGGTTTCCCGACGGTCGCTTCTGTGTTGATACCCATCAGCCGGGGCAATTTCTGGCTCATGCCGCTGGCGGCTACTTCGTGCAGGATGCTGGGTCGATGCTCGCCTTACGGCTACTCGATCCGGCACCAACTGAATGGGTTGCTGATGTCTGCGCAGCACCAGGGGGGAAGGCATCGGCCATCCTCGAACAGGTCGGTCCTGGTGGTGGCTTCCTGCTGGCGAATGAGCCCATTCATGGACGCGTGCCGGCGCTGGAATACAACCTGGCGCGGGTAGGGTTTCCCCGGTATGCGGTGAGTACGGCTGACCCCGAGCGGCTGGCAGCACGTTGGTCAGAGCAGTTTCAGGCCGTCCTGGTCGACGCCCCCTGTACGGGACAGACGTTGCTGGGCCGGGGGCGACAGTCAACGGCAGCATTTATTGAGTCTCGGGTTGCACACGCAGCCGCTCGCCAGCGACGCATTCTGCAGGCGGCGGCGATGCTGGTTGCTCCTGGTGGACGCCTCGTCTACTCCACCTGCACCTTTGCCGCAGAAGAGAATGAACAGGTCGTCGCTGCCTTTCTTGCTGAGCATGCTGGCTGGACCGTCGAACCGGTTGCTGGCCTTGAGGATTGGCTTTCACCATTAGAGCCGGGGGGCTATCGCCTCTATCCCCACCGTGATCGATGCGGCGGGGCGTATGCGATTCGGCTCAGGCGGCAAGGGCAATCAGTTCAGCCAGAGGGGCTTGGGACAGAGCGATCGTGGAAGCCTCTGGTCATTGGGGCTGACCAAGTGGGGCAGACCTGTGGTGGGCTGGTGGTCGAGCGGGGCCAACGTCAGGAGGAATGGCCTGCTGATGTAGCCCGGGTTGTTGATCCTTCGGTTGGCGTGGGCGGAGAGGTTGCCTACCGGCCGGGCAAGCATTGGATGCCGGCGCATGGGCTCGCCCTGCGGCGTGATGACAACTGGCGGCCTCAGTTGATAGTCGACCTCGATGATCAGGCTGCCCAGCAGTTTTTGCAGGGGCTGGCCTTGCCGGCTGGTCCACTCGGCTGGGCTGTGGCACGCTGGCGGGGGCATCCGTTAGGCTGGCTGCGTGGCAATCGTGATCGCAGTAATAATGGTCTGCCCGCTGCTGCTCGGCTCCGTTTTGCTGCCACGATCGGCTGATGCCCTGCAATCCCTGTGGCTGGCAGGCTGTCGCGGCCGATCGGGCCCCGCGTCCACTCATCACACCTTGGGGTGTTCGCAACGAAAAAGAGGATTTGAGATGAGAAATGCATGGCTGTGGCTGGGTGGGTGTTTGCTGCTTCTCCAGGCTGGTGTTGGCCACGCCGATGTCGCAGACGAACGCCCCGCCAAGCCGAATGTTGTCATCATCCTTGCTGACGACCTCGGCTGGCAGGATGTGAAGTGCTACGACATCGACAAGCCTTCCCCCATGGAGACGCCAAACCTTGACCGGCTTGCCACGCAGGGAGTTTTGTTCTGGCAGGCCTATTCACCGGCGCCAGTCTGTGCGCCAAGTCGGGCAGCGATTCTTAGTGGGCTGCATCCGATTCGAGGTGAGATGACTTCCGTCGCCGGGGGCTTTCCTCCGCATGCTGGTGGCCGCAGGTCAGCATTGATCTCGCCGTTCTACACCGCTCGGATGCCAGTTGAACGCTACACCATTGCCGAGGCGCTCAAGGCAGATGGTTATCGGACCGGGCACAGTGGCAAGTGGCATATCTCCAACAACCATTACGAATTCCCGAAGCCATATCGGCATGGCTTTGATGTCTCAGTTCATGACCGCGGCGTGCAGGTGCCCATGAAGCCGGATCGGCTGACTGGATTTGCCACGCACAATCCCAAAGACCCGTACCGTCTCGACGAGAACGGCTTTCCATTTGATGCCCCACAGCAGGGGGCACTCGATTTCATTCGTGACAGCAAAGACGATGCTTTTTTTCTCTACTACGCGACCTGGCTGGTGCACGCGCCGATTGTCATGCGGAGTGAGGCTTTGCTGAGGAAGTACGAGCAGAAACTCGGCGTGACATTGACCGAAGAACACAAGGAGAAATGGAATCAGCCCGGCCAGACCAATCCGTTTTACTGCGCCATGGTCGAGCAATTCGACTACTACGTCGGCCAGATTGTGAGTCTGCTCGAGACGACCGATGACCCCCGCTGGCCAGGTCATAAGTTGTCGGAGAACACCTACCTCTTCTTCACGTCAGACAATGGTGGCATGGAGGGACCGCGAGATGATGTCTACACCGACAACGAACCGCTTGATCGCGGCAAGATTTCTTTGAAAGAAGGGGGCACGCGGGTCCCCTTCATCGTTGTCGGGCCGGATATTCCTGCTGGTGTGCAGAGTAATGTCATGGTGAACGGGCTCGACCTCTATCCAACCATCCTTTCGTTGGTTGGTGCCAAGCGGCCTGCCGGCAAGCACTTTGATGGAGCGGACTTGTCTGCCCTGTTGACCATTGACCCGACTGACCCGGGGCTGGTTCGTGATGCTGCCGGTGATGTGCGAGACAGCATGGTCTGGCACTTCCC
>RGBY01000113.1 GCA_009919445.1 Planctomycetia bacterium | reverse complement strand
AGGTGGCCCGTTCAGCGGAAAAGCGACGCGACCCTCACCTCGACATTCCGGCCCGCAGTCTTTCCAACGTGCGGTTCAACAAGGCTCGGAAGATCATCGAGATGGGCGGTCAGAAGAATCGCCGGCAGCTGTTCAATCTGTCGCAGGCCAAGAGTTACATGCAGACGCTGTTGGTGGCAACGGGCTGCAAGTCATTGATCGACCAGCAAAAGACGACGAGCATTCGAGGTCTCTACTATCTTCTCAAACACACGATTGAAGGGACTCGGGAGGAGACCTTCGATGCGCAGGACGAATGCGACCCGATCATTGAAGATCTTGAGGTTACCCTGGAAAGCCTGCGGGAGGAACTCCATGTCTATGCCAGTAATCGTGGTGGCATGGTTGGCCCGATCACCTTGATTGACTCAGGCGACGAGATCGACTGTTCACGAATGGGATCAGGTGGATACAGCATCCCGTCGATCGTGGAAGACGAGGTGATCAAATTCAAGAAGTGCACAGCCAAGTTCATCCTGCATGTCGAAAAAGACACCGTCTGGCGTCGATTCAACGAGGACAAGTTTTGGCGGAAGCACAACTGCCTACTTACCCACGGTGGTGGACAGCCACCCCGTGGGGTACGACGGATGCTCTATCGGCTGCATCACGAACTCAAACTGCCGGTCTATTGCCTGCTCGACAATGACCCATGGGGCTATTACATCTACTCGGTGCTCAAGCAGGGCTCGATTAATCTGGCCTATGAGTCAAAGCGGATGGCGATTCCCTCAGCCCGGTTCCTCGGGCTGCGATCGATTGACTACGACAAGTGCAGCCTGTCGCCCAGCGTTCAGATTGCCCTGAGCGACTCGGACATCAAGCGGGCCAAGCAGATTGCCGCCTACCCTTGGTTTGCTGCCAAGAAGGCGTGGCAGAAGGAGATCCACAAGATGCTCTCCAACGGGTTTAAGCTCGAAGTTGAGTCGTTAATCTCCAAGGACATTAGCTACGTCACCGAGGTCTACACTCCCGAGCGACTCGCTGCGGGGGATTGGCTCGATTAGCTTCAAGGAAAGTCGGACATCCTGTCCGACTTTCCTTGGGCGAAAGGATGAAACGCAGGGTTTTCATCCTTTCGTTGGAGCTGATTGGCGGCGTCCTGCCGCCGGTTGGTAGTGGGCTCCGTGGGGTTTCAGAATGCCCGGGCCTTCTGTCGCTGGTTTGCGGAAGCTTCTCGCAAGCAATAGGTGGGAACCACCGAGGGTTATGAAAACACCGGGCGCGAGCCCGGGGGTAGAGGGTGTCGCTTGTCCCCCAGCTTCCGCAGGGGGCTTCCTGAAGCGGGGCGAGATAACCTGAGGGGCCTGCGGCGGCCTGCGTTTTGCGAGAACCCTTGGCGTTCTCACGAAACGCCCTCAAGCGGAAAAGGGCCATGGATGGCCTTTTCCGCGTATAGTTAGCACCGCACCTCATCCGCCCGACCGATCAGGCCGGTGCGGCTTGAGTGACGGGGGCCGGCAAGGGCGTCGCTGCCTTTGTCTGCTCGGGCGGTATCTGGCGGGATTGGTGACCGACCGAAGAACTGGGCGATTCGGCCAACAACCGTATGTTGTTCTGCCGGCTCCAGTTCGGGGAAGATTGGCAACGCCAGTGACTCATGGGCGGCTTGCTCAGTCACTGGAAGATCACCTGTTTTCCAGCCGAGGAAGGCAAAGCACTGCTGCTGATGAAGCGGAACCGGGTAATAGATTTCGGTGCCAACCCCCACGGCATTCAAATGCGCCCGCAGCTCATCGCGCTGGCCATCGGCGACGCGAATGACGTACTGGTTCCAGGCATGGCGTCCCCGCGGATCAGCTGTGGGTAACGTGATCACGTCAGTCAGGCCACAACGGGTAAATAAATCGTCGTAGCGGGAGGCATTTTGTTCACGATCGGTGGTCCAGGCATCAAGGTGAGGCAGCTTGATCCGCAGCACCGCGGCCTGTAGAGAGTCGAGACGGCTATTGATACCAACCACATCGTGGTAGTAGCGAGGCTCCATGCCATGCACGCGTAACTTGCGGAGGGCAGCCGCCAGATCATCACGGGTTGTCGTCAGGAAGCCGCCATCGCCAAAGCCACCAAGATTTTTGGTTGGGTAGAAACTGAAGCAACCGACATCACCGAGGCCACCACTGCAGCGTCCGTGCCAGGTTGAAAGGATCGACTGAGCGGCATCTTCAATGACTGGCAGTCCGGCCTGCTCGGCAAGAGGGAGCAGGGCATCCATGTCAGCCGTTTGTCCAAATAGGTGCACCGGCATAATCGCTCGGGTGCGTGGGCTGATCCTGCGGGCGACGTCTTGAGGGTCGATCAGAAACGTTTTTGGGTCGATGTCAGCAAAAACAGGGACACCGCCCAAACGGGTCACCGCACTGGCAGTGGCAAAAAATGTATAGCTTGGCAGAATCACCTCATCACCGGGCTCAAGGTCAAGTGCCATGAGCGCTAGCAGCAGGGCGTCGCTTCCGGAGGCACAGCCGATGACGTGAGGGACGTCGAGCGCTGCGGCGAGTTCAGCTTCGAGTGAGTTGACATCTGGGCCGAGGACAAAACGACCTGAGTCGCAAACCTGGTCAATCACGCAGCGAAATTGCTCGCGGAGGGGGCCATTCTGCCGGTCGATTGCAAGCAGGGGAACTTTTGCAAGAAGCCCGTCACTGGTAGATGAGTTGTCACCGGAGGGAGAGGCGGGGCCGGTTGTCATCGCTGCAGATTCTCCGCAGGGTACTGGGGACGGCAGGCGGAAGGTCGCCGGCCGCATTTCCTTATGAAATCGTCATGATTGGCCCAGGCACTCCAATCCGTTTTTCTTCACGGATCCCATCCGCCCCGGGCCGGGTTGCGGGCTGGTAAGACAGGGGGATTAGTTCGCCGTCGGCCCAGGTGTCAAGATCAGGCCGTCTGGGTACTCAGTGACGTGAGGGGCAGAAACCCCGCAGTTTGACAGGGTTGGTGGGATGGCTTTACATTCACGTTTCGAATGATAGCCAGAAAGCAGACGTGAACCGGTGCCTCGGCGGACCGAAGGTTTTCTGGCTTCCGGCAAGTAGCAGTGACCCCTCGGGGGGGAACGGCGAACGTGGTGACCTAAACGCAGTGGTGAATCAGATGCAGATGCCCCGCTGCGATTGCCTTCCTGGCCGGCCGTCATTCCCTCCTTTTTGTGTCAACCGGCGGAACGGATGATTTCCACGACCGTCATCGATCTCGAAAGAATGTCGCAGCGGCTGGGCCTGCCGGAGGCAGGTGTGGTTGCCACTGTGCACCTGCTTGATGAGGGGAACACCGTTCCCTTCATCACTCGCTACCGACGAGATCAGACTGGTGGTTTTGACGAACTGCAGATCCGGAGCGTTGCGGAGGCCATTGCCCGGGCCCGGCAGATTGCCGATCGGAAGCAGACGATTCTGCGGACGATCGAAGGGCAGGGGAAGCTCACCCCCGAACTCCAGCAGCAGATTGAGTCAGTTGAAAACCCAAAGGTTTTGGAAGACCTCTATCTGCCCTTCAAGCCACGCCGCCTTTCCCTGGCCGAGCAGGCTAAGCAGCGTCGGCTCGAGCCGCTTGCCAAAGAAATTCTGGCGGCTGATCCGCAGGCAGCCGTGATCGAAAACCGGGCTGCCGACTTTGTCGACGAAGATGTCGGCGTGGCCACTGTGGCGGATGCTCTTCTGGGTGTCGGTCATATTATTGCTGACCTTTTTAGTGAGCGGGCCGACCTCCGACAACAGTTGCGGGCTCTCCTCTTCAAAAAGGGGAGGATGCGGAGCCAGCGTGTTGAAACGCCGGGGCAACCACTCTCGAAGAAGGCGAAGCATTTTCGTGACTACTTCGAGTTTAATGAGCATGTCCAGAAGGTGCCGCCGCATCGCGTGTTGGCAATGAATCGGGGAGAGCGGGCAAAGATCCTCAGGGTCAAGATCGAGGGGCCAACTGAGGAGATTCAGGCGGTTGCTGATGAACTGCTGGTTCCTGCCGATCATCCCCACGCCGAGTTTCTGCGGAACTGCTGCCGTGATGCGCTGACGCGACTAATCCTGCCGAGCCTGGAACGCGAAGTTCGTCGGGAAATGACGGAAGTATCGGAAGAGCATGCCATTGAGGTCTTCGCGCGAAATCTGCGGAATCTCCTGCTGCAACCACCCGTTACCGGTAAAACGGTGCTGGCCATTGACCCGGGTTTTAAAAGTGGCTGCAAGGCAGTTGTGATAGATCCCTGTGGTGTCCCCAAAGCCCATGACATCCTGCATATCATCGGCAAGCCAGAGCAGCGGGAGGCGGCAGCCACCCGGATCATTGAATTGGTGCGTGAGCACCACTGCGACGTCATTGCGGTTGGGAATGGCACAGCGGGTCGCGAGGTTGAGACCCTGCTCGCTGAGTTGGTAGTTGGAGATCTTCAAGAGAACAACGTCGCCTATGTCATCGTGAATGAGGCTGGGGCGAGTGTCTATTCCACCAGTCAGTACGCCCGGGAAGAACTACCAGAGTATGAGGCCGCCTATCGTGGTGCTGTTTCGATTGGTCGCCGTCTGCTCGATCCACTCTCTGAACTGGTCAAGATTGAACCTGCGAATATCGGTGTGGGTCTCTATCAGCATGACGTCAAATCACGTCATCTGAATGCCTCGCTTGATGCAGTGGTGGAAGGCTGCGTCAACTATGTTGGCGTGGATGTGAATACTGCCAGCCCCGCACTACTGCGATATGTTGCTGGGCTCAACCAGGCGGTGGCTCGAGGCATTCTCGACTGGCGGGCAGCGAAGGGGCCGTTTACATCTCGGGAGCAGTTTCGAGAAGTGCCGGGCTTTGGTGACGCGGCCTTCGTTCAAGCGGTCGGTTTTCTCAAAATCAGTGAAGGCACCAATCCGTTTGACGCCACCCGCATCCATCCAGAAAGTTACGAGGTTGCTGAACGGTTGCTGCAGAAGGTCGGTCGGACGCCGGCTGATCTCACTGATCGAGAGCGGCAACGAGAGATTGCTGATGCCATCGGCACGCTTGACCTGCCAGCTGTTGCGGCCGAACTCGGTGTCGGGAAGCTGTTGTTGGCTGATATTGCCGAACAGTGCGTGCGGCCAGGCCGGGATCCCCGTGAAGACCTCCCAGAACCACTGTTCAAGAAGGGAGTGATGAAGTTTGAGGATCTTGAGGTCGGCATGGAATTGCGAGGTTCAGTCCTCAACGTAGTCGACTTCGGCGCCTTCATTGATATTGGGCTTCACGATAGTGGATTGGTGCACTTGAGCCAGCTTTCCAGCGGCTATATCCGCGACCCGCATGCGGCTGTTGTTGTCGGGCAGGCTGTTCGGGTCTGGGTGACAGAAGTCGACAAGAACCGGCGGCGGGTGTCGTTGACCATGATCAAGCCCGGTTCAAAGCCAGCCCGGCAGGATCGTGGCGAGAGGCGCGGGAAGGCGTTTCGGAAGAAGGCTCAAGAGCCGGGTGCTGGCAAGGCCCCGACGGGGCAACCAGGAACTGGTAGGAAGGCAGAAGGGAGCGGGAGGCCAAGGCGAGCTGGTCGGCAAGGAGAACGCCCGCCCCGTGGGCCACGGACCTACACCTCGCGTCCGGAGCGTGGCCCTCGGCCAGCCCTCAGCGAGGAAATGAAGTCTGGCCAGGCTCCACTGCGGACCTTTGGTGATCTGAAACAGTTTTTTGAAATCCAGCATCCTGATGCCGAGAAGCCAGCCCAGCAGAAAAAACGCCGGCGGGGCAAAAAGGCCAGTCCTGAATCTCCAGAGCCAGCCGAAGTAAAGCTGGCCATCCCACCGGCTACTGGTGCGGCTGACGGAAGTGCTGAAGAAGCCGGCTTGCCGCCAGCAAAAGAAAACGCTGGAGCGGTAGCGAATGCGGTAGAGCAGGCAGGCATCGGAGAGCCGCCGCCTGTACCTGAAGCGAAGGCAGTACCTGAAGAGGCGTCGGTGCCCAAAGAGGCGTCGGTGGCTGAAGAGGCGTCGGTGGCTGAAGAGGCGCAGCCGTCTCAAGAGAAAGCAGCCGGGGACAGCCAGGACAATTCCTGATAGAAGCCTTGGCAGCGAGGCGTTGAGCGAGGCTAGGCCTCGGACCTATTCTTTGCGTTCTCTGCCTTCTCGACCCATGCAATCGCTGCCAAGAGGGGCGGCTCTACCGCTCGCGGAAGGTAATCCGTCCCTTGGTCAGGTCGTAAGGCGAGAGTTCGACCCGAACTTTGTCGCCGGGAACGATTCGGATGAAGTGCTTTCGCATCTTGCCGGCCACGTGAGCGTTCACAATATGGCCGCCGTCAATCTGTACCCGAAATCGGGTATTGGCCAGGGCCTGGGTGACGACGCCTTCGACCTCGAGTGCCTGTTCTTTTTCCGCCATGGGGTTCCTGTGGAAAGTGGTGTTGAGAATCGACTCAACCCTATCCTGCCGGCCTCTATTCGTCTAGTCGGCGTCGGTAGGTTCTGGGATGGCTAGTCTTCGGCCGCCGCCGGGGCGGCATCAGATGCCTTCCAGCGGAGGAAGGCATCAAGAAAACCATCCAGATTGCCATCGAGCACACTCTGGAAATTGCCGACATAGTGGCCGGTTCGCTGATCCTTCACCCGTTGGTCGGGATGCAGAAAATAGTTTCTGATCTGGGAGCCAAAGCCCGTTTTGGGCTGCAGTTTGTACTTGGCGAGCTGCTCGGCTTCTCGTTTTTCCTCATCGAGACGGGCCAGCCGAGAGCGGAGCATCTTGATCGCGGTTGCCCGGTTTTTGTGCTGACTTCGCTCGCTCTGACACTGCACGACAATTCCTGATGGGAAGTGGGTCAGGCGAATGGCACTCGATGTCTTGTTGACATGCTGGCCGCCAGCACCACTGGCACGGAAGACATCTTCGCGAATGTCCTCATCACGGATTTCAATATCGGTGTTGTCTTCACTGATCTCAGGGGAGACGTCGACGGCGGCAAAGCTGGTCTGCCGCTTGCCTTCTGCATTGAAGGGGCTAATCCGTACCAGCCGGTGGATTCCCATTTCACCGCGCAGGTAGCCGTAAGCCCAGGGACCACGAATGGCAACGGTGGCATTCTGAATGCCGGCAACATCGTCGTCCTGCCGGTCGAGAAGCTCAATGTCGAAGTCATGCTTGTTGGCCCAGGCGGAGTACATCCGCAGCAGCATTTCGGCCCAGTCATTCGCGTCGGTGCCGCCATCACGGGCATGGATCGACACGAGCGCATCGCAGGCGTCGTGCGGGCCACTGAGCAGTGAGGTCAGTTCAAGCTGATCGATGAGTTTTTCGATCCGCTCGACTTCAGCGGCCAATTCATCCTCAAGCGACTCATCCTCGCGGACAAGATCAGTCAGCGCTTCGAGGTCCTCGACTGCAGTGATGGCCTCATCGAGCGGCTTGAGGACCGCATTGATCTGCTTGAGCTTGGCAACCGTGGCCTGCGCCTTTTCGGCGTCATTCCAGAAGTCAGCCTCAGCCATGCGGCCTTCAAGTGTGCTGGCTGCCGACGTACGACCAGCGTAGTCAAAGAGAGTCTCGCAGTTGGAGGAGCCGGCCGCGAATCTCGTCTGCACGATGAAAGAGAGTGGTATCCATGGACGGGATTCTACGGGCAGCCACCAGGGAAGAAAAAGGGGCGTCGCTCGATCGCGTCTGCTGGACTCGGCAGAAGGCACCGGGGGCGAGTGTCCCGGTGACTTAAGGCCCGGTGGCTGAGCCCCCAAGGGGTCTGCGGAAAGGGAGTGGCCTGCGGCGGCTTATTCGGGGAAGAGCAACCAGGCCGCCTCAGCCATGG
>RGBY01000112.1 GCA_009919445.1 Planctomycetia bacterium | reverse complement strand
CGTGCGAGCGAAAAACAAGCAGTTTGAGCAACAAAAGACGGTTCCAGCTCATGCCGGTCATGATTGGGCAGCTTTTTTTGTGCCTGCTAAATGCTGTATTGCCAATACAGACCAAGTCTGGCAGTGGTTCGTTTTCGAACTGAAGGCTGTTTTCTGCGAAGAGTCTCTCAGCTGCGTCACAATGAATTGGTTGGAACGTTGCGGTGACGTGGCTCTATATTACTGGTGAGAAAGTGGGCTGCTTGTTTGCTGGACCCTGAAGGGAGGGCAGGCACTTTTCCATGAGCAGAACCTCGTTCAGCTACCTCATCAGAAGAATTCCCCGGTGAGTTGGCTTATTTTCGTGAACACTCAAGGAAAAACCTTCATGTCATTCACCAATCAATGCCGGCGGCTTTGCACGTTCGTCATTTTGTTGCTGTTAGTCAATCTGGTCGAACGAGCACTCATCGAAGAGCCCCAGGCCTCTGCGGCCGAGGTGGAAAGGCTCGCCGACTTTCACCGCTGGATTATTGCGGCCGATACGAATGCCGATGGCTCATTGGTGGTCACGGCCGGTGGTGAAAGCCTGCTCTACCGACCAGGTGACGTTGTCATCTGGAAGCGAGACGGCAGCCGTGTGGCTGACCTGCCGGGGCACCAGACGGCAGTCTGGGCTGTGGATGTTTCTGCCAGTGGAGAGCTGGTGGCGACGGCTGGCTATGACGGTGTGGTCAAACTCTGGGATCTGCCCGGTCGGAAACTACGCTTTGACCTCAAGAAGCACACGGGCTGGGTGCGGTCACTGGCCTTTTCACCCGACGGTGGTCGGCTGGCGACAGCTGGCGAGGATGGCACCGTGATTCTGTGGAGTGTTCAAGATGGCAAGCCTGTGGCGACCGTGAAGGCCCACGAGGGGCCCGTCACCGCGATTACCTTCTCACCTGACGGGAAAACCCTTGCCAGCGGTGGAGGAGACAAACTCGTCAAGTTGTGGAACCCAACTGACGGCAAAGAGAAGGCGGCTTGGTCTGGCCACCAAGACACCGTCTGGACCGTCTGCTTTTCACCCGATGGAAGCCAGCTGGTATCGGCTGGTGCCGATCGAACGGTCCGGCTTTGGGAGGTTGCCTCGGCCACACCGCTGGCCACACTCACGGGCCATCGCGACTGGGTGACCTCGGCTGCCTTTCATCCGACTGGGAGCCGGCTGGTCAGCGGGAGCCTCGATGGCAGTGTCAAGCTGTGGGACATCGCTGCCCGGCGGGAGCAAGAGGGGCCAGAGGCCTTCAAGTCGAGTGTCTGGTGCGTCGATTTTCTGCCCGATGGTGAGTCCTTATTTGTTGGAACCCATGCAGGTGGAACCATCGTGGCTGCACCGGCTGCAAAACTGTTGCCGCTACCGAAGTCGACTCCACCTCAGGCTGCTGCTCCGGCGAAGCATGCGGACAGTGAATGGAAGCCGTTGGTGCCAACCTCCTTTCAGAGTGCTGTAGGAGCGACTGCCACGATTGCCGCTGACGGCACCGTCATGGTGACCGGCCCACAAGGGCAGGATGTCTATACGCTTCAGGTCGGCCTGCCGCCCGGTGGTCAGCTTGAGAGCCTGCGGCTCGATGTGCTGCCCGATCCGTCCTTGCCCAACCAAGGGCCTGGCCGAGCGGTGAATGGGAACTTCGTGCTGAGTGAATTCCTGCTGAAGGTCGCCGCAGCAGATCCAGAATCGCCGCCGCTACCGGTTGTTCTGACCACCGCAACCGCCGACTATTCACAGGGAGGCTGGAATATCGCCGGTGCAATCGATGGCAACAACGAAACGGGTTGGGGCATTGCGGGCGGAATCGGCACCCCCCATACGGCTACCTTCGAAGTGGCGGCAGAGCCGCCGGTTTCCGGTGGAGCAAAATTGGTCATTCTTCTGAATCAGCACTATGCCGACGGCGGCCACTCAATCGGGAAGTTTCGCCTTTCCGTGCGGCAGAAAGCCGCTCCATCTGCCGGAAAGGCTCAGGTCCAAGCGGGCGTGGAGAAGCAAAAATCTCCAGCAGAGCAGCAGCAATCTGCTGAGGGTGTAAAACAGTAAAGGGCTCGCTGGTTGAAGCGATCTCCCCGGTGGTTCTCAGACCCCTTTGGAGTTTTTCTATGCTCTCTGTTCGCCTGCGGGCATTGGCGACGCACGCACTGCCGAGTCATTTTTTCTGCGTTGTGGCTGGACTCGGTATCGGGATCGGCCTTGGGGCCGTTGCCGGTCGCTGGCAGGCAGCCACGCCAGCACTGCCTGTTGTTCACGCAATGACAGCCCAGGCGAATGAAACATTTGCGGTCTGCACCACACCGCTGACGACCGGGCTGGGGGGAGGAGCCGAGGGCTTTTTCGTTCTCGACTTTCTCACGGGCGATCTCTCGGGAGGCCTGCTCAGTCCGGCGACCGGAACCTTTGGCGTTGTCTATCGGCATAACGTGCTGAATGATCTCGGCTTTCAACCCGGGCAGGCAAAAGATCCGCGCTTTCTTCTGGTGGCAGGTCAGGCGGAACTCCCCCGCCGTGGACGAATGGCAATGGCACCCTCGGTGCTCTACGTGACTGATTGTTCGTCGGGGGCAACGGTGGC
The DNA here is from genome assembly GCA_009919445.1 of Planctomycetia bacterium. Lineage (GTDB taxonomy): Bacteria > Planctomycetota > Planctomycetia > Pirellulales > UBA1268 > UBA1268. The sequence continues at coordinate 5,259 of RGBY01000112.1, read as the reverse complement.
CTATGGCATTCCCTTTGGGCCCCAGCAGGGAGTGGCGGCCGGTGCATCGCTACCCTTGCTACCACTCGACCTGGCCCAGCCGCGCGGGGGCGGGTTGCAGCCTCCCGGGGGCGGGACAGGGGGCGAGTTGCAGCCATGACCTTGAGTGAAGCAAAGCAGGAGATCGTGGTGACGGTCAACGGCGAGCCACACCGACTGGTGGAGGGTGGGACAGCCCATGATCTCCTTGTTGCCATCGGTTTGGATGGTCGACCAGTTGCGGTGGAGGTCAATGAAGTGGTGGTGCCCCGAGCGTCCCTTCCGGAGTGCGTGCTCCGGCAGGACGACCAGTTGGAAATCGTGACCCTCGTCGGGGGTGGCTGACGAGTTGATTGTGGTTGCAGTGATTCCCAGGAGAGAAGCTGAAGGATGGCAGACGCAGTGATGGATGGTGCGGCAATCGACGGTGGTGAGACACCGCTGCGGGTAGGAGGCTTTACCCTGACCAGCCGGCTGGTTGTCGGCACGGGCAAATATGCGTCGTACGCTGAGATGGCCCGTTGCCTTGAGGCCAGTGGCACGGACTGTGTGACCGTGGCGGTCCGACGGGAAAGGCTGCTCAATGCCGCCGGTGAAAACATTCTCGACCACCTCGACGTCTCACGCTACACGCTGCTCCCCAATACGGCCGGCTGCTTTTCAGCGACGGATGCCGTGCGAGTTGCCCGCCTAGGAAGAGAGTTGCTTCGCGACCTGGGGAATGCGGGCAGCGAATGGGTCAAACTTGAAGTGCTGGGTGACCAGAAGACGCTGCTTCCTGATCCCGTTGGCACCCTCGAGGCAACTGAACAGTTGGTGGCCGACGGCTTTACCGTCCTGGTCTACACCAGCGATGACCCCATTATCGCCCGCCGCCTGAAAGACTTGGGGGCGGCCAGTGTGATGCCAGCGGGCAGCCCGATCGGATCTGGCCAAGGAATCCTCAACGCCAACAGCCTGTCGATCTGCCTGGAGTATCTGAAAGACGGTGACCCTGAATACCCAGTGATTGTTGATGCCGGAGTCGGAACCGCCAGTGATGTGGCAGCGGCAATGGAATTGGGGGTTGATGGCGTGCTTCTTAACACCGCCATTGCTCACGCGGCTGCTCCACTCCGCATGGCTCGGGCGATGCGGGCCGCCTGTGCCGCTGGTCGTGATGCCTTCTTGGCTGGTCGGATTCCACGGAAACGGTACGCCATGGCATCCAGTCCTGAAACGGATCGGATTCATTCCGCCTCAGCACCTACGGTCTAATCTCTATGCTTGCCAAGCGAATCATTCCCTGCCTCGACGTTGAGAAGGGACGTGTTGTCAAAGGAACCAAGTTTCTGGAACTCGTTGATGCGGGTGACCCAGTGGCTGTCGCTGCCCGATATGAAGCTGAGGGGGCCGACGAACTGGTCTTTCTAGACATCACTGCCAGCCATGAAGGCCGGGCAATCATGCTCGACATGGTGCGGCGTGTGGCGGAAACTATTTTTATGCCTTTCACGGTTGGCGGCGGCATTCGGACTCTTGAAGATGCAGTCGAACTGGTCCATGCGGGTGCCGAAAAGGTGAGCATCAATTCGGCAGCGGTGAAAACGCCCGAGTTGGTCACCGCTGTTGCCAAGCGGTTGGGGAGCTGTGCCACGGTGGTGAACATTGATCCCAAGCGGGTCGTTCGTGATGGCCGTGAGGTCTGGGAGGTGTTCGTCAACGGCGGGCGGGTGCCGACGGGCCTGGAAGCAGTCGACTGGGCCAGGAGGGTTGAGTCGCTCGGGGCGGGGGAAATTGTGCTCACCTGCATGGACCGGGATGGCACCCGAGACGGGTACGACCTTGAGATGACTGCGGCGGTCAGTCAGGCAGTCGGCATTCCCGTGGTCGCCAGCGGTGGGGCAGGCCGGCCGGAGCACCTTGCCGATGCCATTGAATATGGTCATGCCGATGCTGTTCTGGCCGCTGGAATCTTTCATTTTGGGGACTGTTCAATTGCCGAGGTGAAAGAGATGCTGCTAGCCCGCGGCATCCCGGTTCGGCCGGCACTGGCTGCCCGTGTGGCGGAATAAAGGGCTTAGGTGGCAGCAGTCGTTTGGTCGCTTTCGTGTCGTTGAGTAAGGTGAGGTCCGTGGGATCGTGCTCCCGTGCAGGGAGTGGTCTTGAAAAGAGGGGTAATGACAATGCTCGATGCCAAGCCAGACGCCAGTACGCCAGAAGCCTCCTTTGTGGAAGAAGGGGCTGCGCCGGTTCAGGCAGTTGCAGGCAAACCCGATCGACTCGAGATCGACCGCTATTTTGAGGCCCTTGTCAAACTCAATGGGTCGGATTTGCATCTGAAGTCGGGTCAGCCTCCGTACATGCGGGTGCGGGGAGCGCTTCAGCCGCTGAAGTCTCCGCCAATCAGCGGCGAGAAGATGCAGGAAATCTGCTTTCCGATGCTGGATGAACGGCAACGAAAGATCCTGGCTGATGAAGGCGGAGCTGACTTTGCACACAGCGCGGTTGTCGATGGCACCAAGTGGCGGTTCCGAGTGAATCTGCTCTACCAGCAGGGGGCCCTCGGCATGGTGGCCCGAAAGGTCAACAACACCATTCCCGATTTTGAGGGGCTGTTTCTTCCGCCAGCCATTGAACGCCTCTGCACGCTCGAGCAGGGCATGGTTCTGCTGGCAGGCGTCACGGGGTCTGGGAAGAGTACGACCATTGGGTCGATGCTCAACTACATTAACCGAAACTATCGCAAGCACATCCTGACGCTTGAAGATCCGATTGAGTTTGTCTTTACGGAAGACAAGTGTCTGATCAATCAGCGGGAAATCGGAACCGATGTCAAGAACTTCGAAATCGGCATGAAGCATGCCGTGCGAGAAGACCCCGACATCATCCTCGTCGGTGAGTTGCGTGACGTCGATACCTTCAAGACGGCTATTCACGCCGCTGAGACGGGCCATCTCGTGTATGGCACGATCCATGCATCGAATGCCCCAAGTACGATTTCTCGTATCCTCGACCTGTTTCCGCAGGAAGAGCATGCTGCCATCCGCAGTGCCATTGCCTTCAACATGAAGGGCATTGTGGCGCAGAAGCTGCTCAAAACAATCAGGAAAGACGTGGCTCGTGTGCCCGTTGTCGAGTTGATGTTTATCGATGTGCTGGTTCGCAAGTATGTGCTTGAGGAGCAGGAGCATTTGTTGGCTGACCATATTCGCAAGTCAGCCAAGGATGGCATGCAGGACTTTACGATGAGTTTGAAGAGCCTGATCGATCAGGAGTTGATCGACCGGCAGGCCGCTCTTGACATTGCGCCAAATCGAGAGGCGTTGCAGATGGCACTTAAGGGGATCGTCTGAGTTGCCCTCAAAGGTCGGCTTCAATTGTGGAAAGATGAGGAAGAAAAACGTGACCACGTGCATTGGGAAGCAGATGTCGCGGAGGCGATATGCCTGCGGGCTGCTTGTTGCAGTTTGCCTCTGTCCGGCTTTATTGAGTGGGCCGGCGGCGTTTGCTCAAGAGCAGCCAGCTGGCAACGAGCAGGCAGCCGAAGCAGAGGCTAATCCTGAGGCTGCCGGCGAGAAGGTCGAACTGAAAATCGACGTCAACACTGCCACTGTCGGCGGGGTGGTGCTGGGGGTGTTGAGCCTGCTCTGGGCACTGTCGAGCAGCTGGATCGTCAAGGATGCCAGACGGCAGGGGCTTGGCAGCAAGAAGTGGCAGAAAATCGTGGTTCTTCCCTACGCCTTGCTGGCGGTGGGCCTGCTGGTTTCAGTTGGTCTGAACTGGACTGAGTATGCCTTCCTTGAATCAGGTGGCATGAACCTCGGTCTTGGCGTTTTGGGGGCCGACTGGTTGTTGCCGCTGGTGCTTTACCTCGTGGTTCGCACGCGAGCGCTCAATGACACCGGCGAAGTGGTGGCGGCCCCGCCGGAGGTCACGCTGGTGGCGACCTGTCGGGACGTGCCTGAAGAAAACACGCTTTTGGTGGAAAAGCTCTCAGAGAATTCCGAAATCCGCGACCTCATCAAAATTCTGGCTGATGGTGTCTGGGCTCGAACGCCGGTGATCCTGCTGGATCTGGCCCAGGGTGGGTTGCATGTGCGGCATGATATCGACGGGGTCAAACTTCCGGTACGGGTCTGTGAAAGTGGGTCGCTGAAAAAAAAGAGTAGTAAGAAAAACCCTGAGGTCTGGGGCGATGCGCCAACCATCGATGGTGTGATTGGTGAAAAACTGCTGGTGATTCTGTTGCGTCTGGCAGGGCTTTCGCCCAAGAAGCGTGGCCGTCCCCAGGAAGGCAGCTTTGCCATTACTGCCGACGGGAAGGAGCGCACCTGTCGAGTACGGACGAAGATCGTCAAGGGGCACGAGCAATTCATTATTGAACTCAACACCCCGCCGCCAAAATTCAAGACGGCAGAAGATCTGGGGATGCCTGCAGCGATGCTTGAGCAACTTCAGCAGTTGGTCAATCTGCAGCGTGGCCTGGTGATTGTGACCGCTCCGCCCGGCAATGGCCTGAACACCTTCTTCGACATGACCGTGACAGCCGGCGATCGACTCATGCGAGACTTTGTCTCAATTGAAGAGGTACACGAAGAAACGACAGACATTCAGAACGTAAAGGTGCAGCAGTACGATGCGGCTGCTGGTGAAACAGCCATTGAGGCAATAGAGAAGGCTTCGCTTTCCTACCCCAGTGGATTCGTCGTCCGGCGGCTCAGCGATCCAGCCTTGGCAGCTGACCTCGTCAAGCGAGCTCTCGAAGACAAGATGGTGATCGTGAGTCTGCCGGCCGAGGACAGCCTCGATGTGATCGGAAAGATGCTGGAGTTGGGCATCGCCCCTGGTGATCTGGCCCGCTGCTATCTCGGCTCTGTCTGCCAAAAGCTGGTGCGAAAGCTCTGTCCGCGGTGTGCTGAAGAACAAGAGGCCCCTCTGCCGCTGCTCGAAAAGTTTGGGAAGTCTGCCGAAGATGTGCCCCACATCAGGACAGCTTCGCCAAATGGGGGTTGTCGCTTCTGTTCCGGACGGAGTTATCTCGGCCGGACGGGTGCCTTCGAGCTAGCAACTGGTATGCCGCTTAAGAAAGAGATCGCCCGGCGGGCAGGAACGGCTGACCTGCGGAAGGCAGCGGCCCAAAGCGGCTATGTGCCGATGCGGGAGCAGGGGATGGATCTGGTGCTCTCGGGGGTAACCTCACTGGAAGAGATGCAGCGTGTCTTTGCATCGAAAAAGAAGAGTCGCTCCGCCGGCGCAAGG
>RGBY01000111.1 GCA_009919445.1 Planctomycetia bacterium | reverse complement strand
AGAATGATCGACGCCGGTCATCTCCACCGTCTGACACCCGTTCTCGCACTGAGGCTACCACGGCCATCGCAGCCGCTTTTGCCCCTTTCGTTGCCCGCGGAGAGATTCAGACCCGCAGTGACCGGGACACGTTTTTTGTTGAATCTCGCGGCATCCCCCACCATCCACTCATGGTGGGAATTACTGCCTGGCAGCAACAGGTCCCACTGCCTCAAGCCTACGTGGGCGAGAATGCCTGGCAGATTCCTCTCCATCCGGTCCCTGCAGACAAGCCACAGACGACGAAAAATGCTTTCCTCCGCGGTGCAATTGCGGTAGCCGTAAACGGCATTCCCATCTTCAATCCACTGAACAATCGTGGCGAAGACGCCTTCCTCATCGGCGAACTGGATCACTTTGGTGGCCATTGCGGCCGTGCCGATGACTACCACTATCACATCGCACCGGTCCATCTGCAGAAGATTGTCGGCAACGCGCAGCCCATTGCCTATGCCCTGGATGGCTATGCCATTTATGGCTATCGCGAACCTGATGGGAGCGCTGTCAAAAACCTGGATGCCTGCAATGGGCATATCGGCCCAGCTGGGGACTATCACTACCACGCCACACCGCAGTATCCCTACCTCAACGGTGGCTTCCATGGGGAAGTGGTCGAACGCGATGGGCAGGTCGATCCACAGCCCCGGGCCAGGCCCATTCGCCCAGCCCTCCCACCGCTGCGTGGTGCCACGATTACCAGTTATGAGTCGGATGGAACCAGCCAGGCCAAGCTGACGTATCAAATCGGCAGCCAGCCCGGTGCGGTGGCCTATCGTCAGACAGCTGATGGCAGTCTCGTCTTCACCTTCACCAGCCCGGACGGGACGAGCCGAACCGAAACCTATCGGCAGCCGCGGTCTTCTGCGAGCAACACCACACCAGCAAAACCAGAAAAACGGAAGCAGTCTTCCGAAACCAAAAAACGGGAGAAGAAAACTCGCGGGGGAAACCGCGATGCCAAGCAGCCGCGACCCACCGCAGGCGAACGGACATTCGGCGAGAACCAGCAAACAGCTCTTCCTGATAGTGGGGGTCTGAGGGTCACAAGTCAGTCGTGCTCTGCAACGGGGCGTCTGCTTACGGCCTGCACCTGTGATGGTGCGGGGGTTTCGCCGGCAGTTGCCTGGAGTGGGCTTCCCTCCGGCACTCGGTCAGTGGCAATCAGCCTCTGGCATACCGCGCCTGACCAGGAAAAGTCGTACTGGGTTGTCACTCACATCCCACCCAGCACTTCCTCACTTCCTCAGGGCGTGCGACTGCCAACAGGTACGTCCAGCGGACCTGTGCTGGGTCGCAATGACCGTGGACGGCAGGCCTACGAGCCACCTTGCTCGCAGGGGCCAGGTCTCAAGACCTATCACCTCACTGTCTACGCACTCAGTGAGGTTCCCGACCGGTCGCCGCAGGGGGCCACTCGCCCTGAACTCTTGGAGACCATCATGCCAATCACGCTCGCGACAGGAACACTCGACCTTCAGGTTGAAAGGACACCCCAATGATGCCCCCACTCATCCGGCACTGGTCTGCCTGCCTGACATGGCCCCTGCTCGCCGCAGCAGTTGCCATGTTCACTCCTGACACCACGGTCGCCGAACCCCCTCACCCACCCAACGTCATCCTCATTTTCATCGACGACATGGGCTGGCGGGATGTGGGCTTCATGGGCAACGAGTTCATCGAAACGCCCAACCTTGACCGACTCGCCCGCCGTGGGATCGTCTTTGATCAGGCCTATGCGAGCGCTCCCAACTGCGCGCCCACCCGAGCCTGCCTGATGTCAGGCCAGTACCCACCTCGCCATGGCATCTACACCGTTGTTGATCCTCGACAGCCACGGGGATCACCCTGGCACAAGCTTTTGGCAGCCGAAAGCAGGGCGGAGCTTTCCCCAGACGTCGTCACCATGGCAGAGGCACTCAGGTCAGGTGGCTACGCTACCGGCTTCTTCGGCATGTGGAACCTGGGCCGCGGCCGCAGTGGCCCGGTGACTCCGGGAGGCCAAGGCTTCGACACCGTTGTCTTCCCGGAAAACCTAGGCTTCGCGAAGGATGCGTACTTCGCCGATGACGGCAGGTATCTCAGCGACCGGCTCACCGACGCCACCTTGGAATTCATCACCGCCAATCGTGACCGCCCCTTCTTCGCCTATCTGCCCGACCATGCTATTCATGCCCCGTTTGAGCCAAAGCCCGACCTCCTCCGCAAGTACCAACAGAAACACGGCTCCAATGACGACAGCCGCAACGATCCGGCCTATGCCGCAACCGTTGAGGCGGTGGATCAGAACGTGGGCCGAATCGTATCGGCCCTGGAACGACTCCACCTCACCGACAACACCCTGCTGATCTTCACATCAGACAACGGCGGTACCAGGCAGTACACGCGGCCACTTCATGGCGGAAAGGGGGAACTCTACGAAGGTGGCCTCCGTGTCCCGCTGGTGATGACCGGAGCCGGCATTGAACGACCGGGGCGTCGCAGTGACCTCCCCACCGCCAGCATCGACATCTACCCAACCTTGCTCGAACTCACCAACACCTCTGCACCTGCTGGCCATCAGCTTGACGGCATCAGCCTTGTCCCGTTGCTTCGTGGCACTCGCGTCCCTCCGGCTCGACCGCTCTTCTGGCACTTTCCGTGTTATGTGGGGCCTTCTCCTCCGACAAGCGCCATCCGGCAAGGCAATTTCAAACTGCTCCAGTTCTTTGAAAACGGCGGGCGTGTTGAACTTTATGATCTCGCCCAAGATCCTGGCGAGACTGTCGATCTCGCGACACGATCTCCTGCAAAAACGAAAGAACTCCTGCGGCTGCTCACCCAATGGCAACAGGATACCCAGGCAGCTCTCCCCGTTGGACCAAACCCCGATTTTGATGCCGCAGCCAGCCGACCCCGGGGCCGCAACCAGTCGGCCACTGATAACCCACAAGGAAAAGGCAGAAACCGCAAGCAGGGTTCGCAGCGAAAACAGAAACGAAAGTAGGCAGCAGCCGCTCTCGTCTCGTTACTTAAGCGAAATGGTTCGAGCCAGCGGCCGCAGAATCTGCTCGACCACGTAACTATCGACCACGTCCTGAGCCAGCCGGGCCAGTCGTTCGACTGCGTCGAGGTAGGTCACGCCTGCATCCAGGCTGCCGTACTGCCGGGCCGTCACGTAGACGCTGAGTTGCTCCTCGACAAACTCACCCGTCCGCACCTGAAACGCATTAGTCCGGGTTTCAGTACTGACCCGCACCTGCGTTCGGCAATCCTCATCGACTGCAATCGTCAACGACGGCTCGAAATTGATGATCCGACTGCCCGGCAGGTCACCCACACCCTCAAGTGCCGGGCCAGGGCCGAGGGCCTCGGCCAAGAGTGCGTTGTGGTTTCCGCGAAACGCGAAATCAAAACCGAACAGAACGTCGAGAGCCTCGCAGTCGAGTGGGCTCACTGACAAGAGCGGTGGAGCTAAATCGAGAAGCAGCCGGTGTTGCTCAAGAGCCTCTTCAATCGTAGCTGGATTGACATGCCCCGAGCAAAGTCGCCGCGGTTCGACTGCCACCCACCGGTACCGGCCCTGCTCTTTGTCTTCCTCAAGAACAAAGTCGCGTTTGTCTCGGGCATGGAATTTCCGCATCGTCGGAAACTTTTTCTGAATGCACTCAAAGAAGTGCAGCACCGTCTCCCGCTGTCCGGGAAGTTCCATCTCCGTGGCGAGGTTGACATTCACGTACATGTCATCGGCCAGCGAAGCGTACGGTGTCATCGTTGCAGTCTCCGGGTGATCAGCAGGGATCGCAAAAAGCCGACAGAGCCGTTCCGTTTCGGCCCCCTGGCGGCAGCGAATTGACAGAGTATACGTAGCCGCAGAGCGGGGTGTCAAAGAACCAGCGACGCACGGCCTCGCCCATGCGTCAGCATCCGCACGGTCAACCGAACCGGTTCGTCTTCACTTCGCCGGCCAGCCTTTCCTTCACCGGTCAGTCTTCACTTCGCGACCCAGCGATCAACGCGATAAATTCCCGATTACTCTTAAATTTGGCCAACTGCTTCGTCAGCTGCTCCATGGCATCAACATGATGCATCGACGAGAGCGTCCGCCGCAGCATGTTGACAGAGTGCAGTGTGTCGGGGTCGAGAAGCTTTTCCTCGCGGCGGGTGCCAGACTGTGAAATGTCGATTGCCGGCCAAACTCGCCGATCAGAGAGTTTCCGGTCGAGCACCAACTCCATGTTGCCAGTCCCCTTGAACTCCTGAAAAATCAGTTCGTCCATTCGGCTTCCGGTATCAACAAGCGCCGTGGCGACGATCGTCAGTGAACCGCCCTCTTCAAATACGCGAGCCGTCGCGAACAGCTTCTTGGGGATATCAAGCGCTTTGATGTCCACGCCACCTGACATGGTGCGGCCGGTATTGCCAACCCACTTATTGAAGGCACGGGCCATCCGGGTGATTGAGTCCATGAGCAGGAAAACGTCTTTCCCTGCCTCAGCCATTCGCTTGCAGCGTTCAATCACCAACTGCGAAAGCCGCACATGGCTTTCTACGTCGCAGTCGAGACTGCTGGCGACAACCTCGCCCTCGACTGACCGACGCATATCAGTCACCTCTTCGGGACGTTCGTCAATCAACAGCATCACCAGCGATAGTTCAGGATGATTCTGCGACACCGCCTGCGACACCTGCTGCAGGAGCACCGTCTTGCCGGTTCGCGGCGGAGCCACGATGAGAGCACGTTGCCCCTTCCCGAGCGGTGTCAGCAGATCCATGATCCGCGTCGTCAGAGGCTGCTGCCCCGTCTCCAAACGCAGCCAGGTCTCTGGGTTGATCGGTGTCAACTGATCGAATGTTTTAATCTCAGAGTAGACCTCGGGCGTCATGCCCTCGACTTCATCGAGCTCACGGACCCGCGGTCCCTGCTGCCGACGTCCCTGCTGGACCTTGGCTTTGACATAGACCCCCTCACGCAGCCGGAAGCGTTCGATCATCGTCGCCGGCACAAAGGGGTCGGTGCGTTCGCGCGAGTAGTTGTTCTCGGGACTACGCAGAAAGCCATACCCGTTCGGATGCATCTCAAGGACACCCTCACCCGGCTCCAGCGGTATCGGCTCACCGTTTTCCGAAACCTCGGGCTCCGGCTCTGGCGGCCGCATGCCCTCGCCTTCCATATCGACCGCACCGGCACCAGCAGCCACTGGGGCACCGCCACCTCCGCCGCGGCGATAGCGTCGCCGACGGCCGCCATGGCCTCCCTGCTGACCACCTTGGCCACCACCCTGGCCTCCACCGTAGCCTGACCGACCACCTGATCGGGAACGTCTCCGCTTTGCCATATCGCTCGTTCACTCTCCAGAAAAACAATCCGGCCGGCACGGTGCTCGAAACCGGAACATCTGCCCCATCCGGGGATCACCCGCACCGAGGCTTTTGAACATCTTCAGATTCAGACCGCGGACATCCTGCCGCGGAACATGCACGCTTCCATTCGCTGTCGAACCTGCGAGGCCCGCTTCCTCCCAGTCTTGGCCAGAAGGCAACCACCGCGTCAGGTTGTTTCGATCCGCTCAAAACCGCCGCAATAACAAGCCGGTTGGGAGCGAGTTCTCCCTTATTCAAAGGATGAAAACAGGAGGCCGACCGCAGTCTGGCCTGCCAGAGACCTTGAGCCGGCACAAATCGCCTCCATTGGCGACAAGCCTCCGAAGCAGCGGAGTTCTTCGAACCGACCCGCCCCTGGCATCTCCGCCACATTGGGCGAAATTGACCGTGACTAACCGAGGAGACGCCCGCAGCACGCTCAATGGACAACAGTCTGTGGTCCGGTTCGGTGCTGTGAAGCGAGGGCCCAACGTCCGCTTGCGGCTGTTGAGCACAGATCCCCGATCGCTCGATCGCGATACATGGGTATCACTGAGGTCGAAGTATCTCCGGCGATGGCGATCCCGTCAAGTACTCGCCCCTCGCCAGCCTTTTCGCAAGGTGACGGGCCTTCGTCCGTGAAACTGGGGGGGGCAGGCAGGTTGAGGCCCGAAAAATGGCCTCAGGATGCCATTTTTCAGCAAATCTTCCCTGATTTCACCGGTCGTTTCGACCGATAGAACCTGCAAGGGCCGCCCCACCGGCGGCAGAGGACCATCCATGCAGAGGCTGCAACGATGTTCGGATTTCGCCTGACGCCTGACTTCTCCACCCGCAATCTGCAAGCCCAACGGTTTCAGCGGAGTTCGCTGCTAGCCTGGCTTGTTGCCCTTTCCATGCTGGGCAGCGGGTTCTTTGGGAATCGAACCGGGTTTGCCGCAGAACCGGCTGCAATCAACTGGCACTCGTCACTGGAACAGGCTCTTACCGCTGCTGGAAACTACAACCGACCAGTGCTGGTTGTCTTTACGGCTGAGTGGAGTCCTGCCTCAGCCCAGGTACGGAAACACGTGCTTGCCGATCCCAGCACTGCAGCCCTTTTGGCGGCCTGCTTTGAGCCCGTGCTGATTGATGTGGATGCCACGCCAGCTGTCGCGACTGATCTCGGCATGAATCAGGTGCCCGGCTGCTGCATTGTTCGGGCAGATGGCACGGTCACCGCCCGCTTTGAGTGCCCAACTGCAACCGGTCGCTTTATCGCCACTGTCGGTCGGCACCTCCAACAGACGGGCGGTAGCACAAACAGTGCCCTCCCAACACGAGATCTGGCCAGTGCCGTCACCGTGATTGCTGAGGAGATCGAAGTCGCCAGTGATTTCTCGACCGCCGGATCATTGCTGGCCGATGCCGCCGCGACGGGCCCAACCACAAAATCAGGATCAGTCAATCAGATTGCTGCCAAGGTGCGTGGCCTCTCCGACTTTGCCAGCACCGCGCCAGCCCTGACCACGTCGCGATATGCCAGCCAGTCTGCCCCCCACGCCCGTTCCCCAAGCGAGACAGGGTTTGACGCAACCCCAGTCGCTGCGGTCACCTCATCGGTGGCACCTCGCCTGACCACAGCAGAGACCCGTGAACTGGATCGTTCGACGGCATTGGCTGAATCACTTCAGGCACCATTGCCAGCGATGCCTGAAACGCCTACCTCTACGATTGCCCAACAGCCTGCCGGTCGTGCCGCGGTGCCGCCGGCGTTGGCCAGTTCTGTCGCAGCAGGAGCACCAAACCGGTCAACCGTCGCGGCAGCCGACGAACCAGTTGCTGAAACAAGCCGGCAACCCGTTCCACAACCTGCATGGGAAAAAGCCCAGATTGCTAGCAGTCTAAGTGAGCCCGAGCTGAGTGAGTCAGGTTCAGTTCAGTCTGCGGCCGCACCCTGGTCTGCAGAGCCCGGGCAGTTCAACAGTGAGCCAAGCAGGGAACTGGCGGCAGAGTATTCCGTTGCTCCCGTTGGCCCGTACCCCACAACCCGTCCCGCCGCGCCGCAGGTGCCCCGCGCCGTGGCGGCGACGCCGCCGCCGTCTCCTGCTGGCCTCATCGAGCCCGCACCAGCCCCGTCACCCGGCCAGACAACCACCGAGCCGTGGCTGCCCCCTGCCCCGACAACCGCAATGGCTGCGGCCCAAGGCGAGCGACTCACCAGCCCATCGGCCTGGTCTGCCAGCCCGGAGCCAGAAGCCACTCCGCAGCCCGAGCAGACGGCCGCCGCCACTGAGGCCCCAGCCGCAGCAGAATCAGAACGCAAGCCAACCAACCCAGTGCTGGCGGCGCTACAAAAACCGTTCAGCATGTTCACGAAAAAAGAAGTGAGCCAACCCGAGCCTGAGTCAGCTGAACCAGCCGATCGCCTGGCCACGCAGTTGCGGCTGGCCCAGATGGAGCCCCCCACGCCACTGCTGCAGGCGCTCTTCAACCGGCTCT
>RGBY01000012.1 GCA_009919445.1 Planctomycetia bacterium | reverse complement strand
GTTTGACTGGAATGGTCTCGCCCTCCAGGAGGACCACGACTTCCTCGGCCGTGATTTCGCTGATCGCGCATTCGATGAATTGCCAGCCCTGGTCACGGCGTATCACCACCAGATCACCACCGGCCGGCGTTGGCAGGTCCGCAAGCCAGTCGGCTGCCGGCGTCAGGCTCTGGGGGTCGGGCCAAGCAATCCAGTGCAGCCTCTCTGTCGCAAGGGTCAGCCCAGCCCCGGCGACGACCAGCCGGGCTTCCGCAGCGGTGATGCTCGTCACATCCCCGGCGATTCGAGAACCATCGCTGAGCCCCACGACGGCCTGGCCCTCAGATGCAGCCTGCGGCTTCATCACAATCCGCCGGACTCCACCGATATCGATGGCCTGTCTCTCTGGTGAAGCAGATTCTGCCTGGTCATTGCCAGCCGCATCGAGTTGTAACTGTTTGGAGTCGAGGCTAACCAGTTGGCCCGTGAGCGAGCCACCCGTTGAAAGAGTGACGACAACGCTGGTCTCGGCAGCTGGTGCTACCCCGGCTAGGACTAGAAGGAGAGCGGGTAGCAAGCCAAGTCTGCAGCAGTCAAGGCAAACGATGTGTCTGCCGGTACGTCTGCCGGTTGTCGCCGTGGGCCGATGGTGTTGCCGCGTGGGCCGCGGTATCCGGGTTGCTGCGATCATCGTCCCCTGTCGCCGGCTGCCAGCCGCTTGAAGTATTGTTCGATCGCCTCACGGTAATGAGCTGGGTATTCCCGGCCAATTTGCTGAAGCGCTTCCTCTCGCTGGCGGGGAGGCAGGTTGCCCCAGGTGTCGCCCTCGTTGAGCTTTCGGCTGGTCACCTCGCCCGGCCCTTTGCCCCCGGCAAGTTGGCTGTCTTCCATGGGGCGGCCATCGCCGCCAACGCCACCCCCTCCGGCGCCGCCGGCTGCCTGTTGTTGCTGCTGCTGATCTTCAAGTTTTTTAATGAGCTTATCGAGTGACTCAATGACGCCATCTTGGACGGCGCGAACCTGTGGGCCGGCGTGGCCCAGGTCCAGTCGTCGGGTGATGTCACGCATGCGGCCGTCCAAGCCGTACCAGCTGGCGGGCTGTCCAGAGCGCGGCGACCTGGCGTCCGAAATCGTTTCCGGGTGAGGGGTCGAAGCGATTGGTGAATTCACTCACCGTTTGTGGTGAAAGAGCGGCGAGGTCTGCTTGGAGCGGTTGATAGGCCGGCTCGGCCGCGGCGACTGCCCGCAACAGCCGGTCAAGCCGGTCATCTGTTGGTGTTGGCGGCTCAGCCCAGGCGGCCAGTGCGGCAGCCTTTCCCTCGGCGGTCACGTCTTCGAGCCGATTCAGCCAGGCCTCCAGTTGCCTGCTCAGCATCACGTCTGAGGGCTGTGCCCAGCTGGCCGGTCGAGAAAACTCAGCTGACTCGGTTGGATCGATGGCGGGGTTCTGGTTCGCCGTAACGGTTGGTGCCAGCAGTAATCCGGCAGCCAGCAGGCAGCAGCGTATTGCTGGCTGGGAAGACGGCTGTCGGGACAGGTCGAGCAAAGGCATCAACTGGTTCCTCTGGTATCGCGGCAAGGCTCCGCACCTCCGTTGATTATACCGTAGGTCATTCATTGCTCAGTTCGCCCCGAGACGATGTCATGGGCAGCCCGCTCAATCCGCTCCTGGCGAGTTGCCAGTTTGCCGAGGGCTTCGAGTAATTGGGGTTCTTCGACCTGCTCGGCATTTTCGTCGAGCAACTGTGAAAATCGCCCTGTCTGCCGGTTGATCCGCGACTGCAGCGTGCGGAGCATCTTGAGTTCGGCAATGGTGTCGACAAGCGGCTGCTCACCTGGTTCAGCAGGACGCCCTCCAGCTGGGTTCCTCTGCTGCTGACGCTCCTGCTGCTCCCGCTCAGCCTGCTCAAGCGCGGCGAGTAGTTCTTCCAAACCCTGAGCTAGATCGGCAACGGTGGCCCGCGTCAGGCTGCCCGTCGCTGCCCGTTTCAGTTGGCCCGCAGCGATGACTGAGTCAGTCCGAATCTGTTCAAGAGCCTCGGGGATGGCCACGGCTGAGCCATCATCGCGAACCAGGGTGAGGGCGCGGGTGGCACTCACCGTGATGGCGTCTTGTTCGCGGCCCAGACGGGCTGACTCGAGTTCACGTTCGCGAGGGGTGCTCCCTGCCTGATCATCTTTCAGTTGATCAAGACCTCGAAGAACGGCCCGTTCGGCCCGCAGCATCTCACGAACACGAGCTTCGAGTTTCACAAGAAGCCGTTCGATTTCCTCCTCTCGCAACTGCCGAAGGATTTCTTCGAGTTCGGCCCGAGCCGCTTCTAGTTCCGCAAGTGCCTGTTCTTGTTCTTCACGAGCTTCTTTTCTTTCAGCATGCCTGAGCCGTTCGCCTGCCTGCTTCATGCGTTCTTCGGCGGCAGCGAGCCTTCGGCTGCTGCGGGCCGCCCGTGCCGTCTCGTCGTCTCCCTGCGGCTCCTGGTCGGATGGTTCTTCCTGATCGGTGGGAGCCTCGGAGGATTCCCCGGGCGTCCCCTGCCCCGGCTGGGATTTTTCAGACTCGCTGCCAGCAGCCGGCTCGTCCCCAGTCGCAGCAGGTTTTTCGCCACCGGCTGAGGGGTCTTCTGCTGGGTTGTCGGCAGGCTCCTCCGGTTTGTCTGTGGCAGAGGGCGTTGCCTCAGGGAGCCCCAGCGCCGCTTCGGCGTCGTCGCGGAATTGCTCAACATCATTGGCGAGAGCCTTGGTGTCAGCGGCCACGTCCTGCTGTTGCTTGGCGATGGCTTCTGGATCTCCACCGGCTTCGGTCGTGCCCTCCAGACCCATCTGGCGGGCGATCAACTCATTCATGCGGCTGAGGAATTCCTTAACCTGCTTTTTGGTGTCTGTTGCGGTGCGACGACTTTCTCCAGCCTCCAGGGTTGCGAGCAGTTGCCGGAGCCGATCGAGTGCCGTCTCTTGGCCGGTGCCAGCTTTGAGTAATTGACCGTCTTCGAGCAGTTTGACGATGGCATCGAGCCGGTCGGTCACTTCGCTTTCACGAGCCTGCTCAAAAACTGACCGGAGCGTCGTTGCTCGTCGTGGATCACTTGCGTCGAGCAGGTCGGCCAGCCGCAGGAAAGTCGCCTCCAGTTCCCGCATCTGTTGGCTCACCACCCGCTCTCGTTCCGCCAACTGGTCGAGTGACTCATCTGCACGAGCCACGCCACTGCCGGTGTCGGTGACTGCCACCAGCACAGCCAAGACAGTCAGCACAGCCAGCAACTGGGCAGCGGTTGAAGATTTCATTGCTGTCTCTTTCGCCATGCTCAAACTCAGGGATGCTCAGTCACTCGTCATTCATTTCGCTGGAGGCCTAAAGCCCCTGGAGGACATCCCGAGCCCGCTGTTTTCGTTGCCGCTCGGTTTCTTGTTGGATCGCTTCTTGTTGCTCAATGAGTTTCCGCAACGAGTCGACGACTTCATTGAAGGTTTCCAGCTCGATCATTCTATCGAGGACCGCTCGCAGCTGATCCAGACAGGTATCCGTGAGCGTGAGTAATTCTGCGGGTGGTGTCGGTGCTGCGGTCCTTGCAGACCGGCAGGCGGCGGTCAGTTGCCTGATCGCCCCGGAGACGATCCCCTCCAGGGGAGCCGCAATCTGCCTGACGAGGCGGCCTTCCAACTCGGCTGTTAACAGGGAATTGTTGGCAAGTTCATGGGCAATCTCGCGGAATGCTTGGGCAATTTCGGTGGTTTCGCCACTGGCCCGATTGGCAGCTTCTGCCAGACGGCTTGCCATCAGCGCGGGAGGGCTTGGTGCAGACTCGCCGGGTTCGCCAGGCCGGTTGGCAGCCAGCCGGTCACGGGTCTGTTGGAAGTCAGCCAGAAGACTCTCAAACCGGCGGCGGAGGATAATCTCGCGGGCTTCGAGCATGGCCAGAAGCTTTTCTGGCGGGACCACCTGAAGCGACCAGGGGTCAGTCCGGCTCACCTGAGGGCCGCTGGCCAGACCGCAACGATCTTCTGCGGTGACGGTGAGTTCGAGCCGGTCACCAACGGTTGCAGCAACGGTGGCAACTGCGATGCTGGCCGGTTTGGCTGGTGTCAGCGTTGCCACGGGAGAGGACTCAGCAACCGCGATCGGGTGGCTGGTGACGGCCGCCTCGGTTTCACCGCGAGGAAGCCGTCTGATTTGGATGGCCGCCGTGTTGAGCCCGTGGTCGTCCTCCATTGTGCCCACCACTGGGGGGGGCTCGTCGGGCCGGGCCAGTAACTGAAAGCGGATCGGCTGTTGATTGCTGATGCCAGTCGTATCAGTAAAGGAAATGTCGAGCGTGCAGTCAGTAAGCACCTCAGTGACTGTTCCGGTGACCTGCCGAACGGTATCACTTCCTCCCCTGCCCTCCTGGTCGGTCGTCCTGTCGGCTGGCTGGCTGGTATTGAGCGTTGCGATGACTTTCGCAGCGGACTCCGGCTCAGCATCAGCGGCCGGCAATTTCCGAATCACGGCTTGTGACAGCGGCTTGCTGGCAGTTGCGGTGAGTGTCACCGTGGCGGCTGCTGGCACTTCAACGAGTCGGGTTGCTGGTAAGGGCCGGGCAGCACCACCAATGTAGGACGGAGGGGTGACGGTCAGTTCGAGGCTCGCCAAGGTTGGTGGCTCAACGGCGATGATGGTGAGCCCGCGGAGACGGGCATCGCCACCCCGAATTTCAAGATCGAGGTCTTCGCTGACATCTCGCAAGGTATGGCCAAAGGTCTGGCTTTTGTTCTGACGACCGCCACGGGTGCCCATCCGTACTGTCGCCCAGCCATCACCACCGCGCGAGCGGAGTTCGACGACCGTTGGCAGATCACCCTCAGCGGTGGCAGTAACCAGAATTTCAACGTCGCTTCCACGGGCAACCCGGCGAATTCCCTCGGGAAAGTCGGTGACCGCGAGTGTGACCCGACGGGGCCAGGCGGCTTCGTCCAGCTGAACCAGACGCCGCCACCAGATTTCACGCAGTTCTGGCACGAGCACGAGGACGGCCACGACGGTTCCGATGGCGAAACCACTCAGGCCCGCCAGCCGGAGAAGACGTCGCCGCTTGAAGAGCTGCGAGATTGACACCCGATTGACTGCGGCAGCAGCGGCGGAGGTGGTACGGGCAAGCAAATCGCCATCAACTGGGAATGCTGGATCGGCCTGACGGCTGTTGAGTTCGACGGCGGTTGACAGACTGTCGGCCATCTCGGGATGGGTCCGCTCCACGAGGAGGGCCAGCGGTTCATCCCGCAGGCGGGTGCGGAGCCGGCTGACGAGCCGGAAGGAAACAAGACCGAGCAGCCAAACGACCAGCACGAGGGCAGCCAGCAGACGGATGCCTGGCGGGGGCTCGATCAGCCAGTCCAGCAGCAATGTCGCCCAGAACCAGAGGGCAGTAACCAGCCCAAACTGGGCGGCCGTCTCAACCCAAATCCAGCGGCGGGCCCGCTGCCGGACACGGTCAAGAAACCGGCGGATCGTCAGGAGATCGACCACCTGCTGCCCGCTGGGGGCTCGCAGTGGCGTCGCCGATTCGGAGTGAGAAGGAGTGGTCATGGTTGGACGTGGTCAGGAAACAAAGGCCTGTCGTTCAGGCGAGTCGCACGAGCCGCCGCAGGATCCATTCAAGGCAGAGCAGACTGATGCCGATGGCGAGCAGGATCGTGTTGAGCAGTTGCTTGTAATCAGTGTCACGTGCGCCGCGTTCGTATTCTTGACGCGAACGGTCGGGTAAGAGTTTGAGCAGACGGTTGGTGTCGGCCGGAGTCCAGGCTGCATCGGTGAGAAACCGTGATGAGCCACCAGTGGCTGTGGCCACCTGCTCGAGTAAGGCCCGCTCCAGTCGCGGGCGGGCCAGTTCACGGTCGGGTAGCGTGGCATGAATACGGCGGACAATCTGGTCAGTTTCGTCGCCGTCAATCGTCAGTGAAATTCGCCAGTTGCCTTCACGGGCAACCACAAAGCTGCCGCGGCCGCCGTCGGGTCGAGCGGGATCAGTTTCAATTGGAACAGACAGGGTCTGGCCGTCGGGGCTCATGACCGTGAGTTCGAGTTGGCGCTGGGCTGAGTCGGGCAGCACTCGTACGACAACTGTTTCTCCAACCGGGTATCGGTCGCGTTCCAGTACGAGGCGTCCCCGGCTTGAGCCGCGGATGAGCCGGCCCTGGGCAACATGGCGAACCAGTTGGGTGATTAATCGTTCATAGGCCGCCGGCTCAACGCCACGCACCCGCCAAAGTTCACTGCTCCCACTGTAAAAGACGGTGCCTGAACCGTAGAGGTGTCCGGCCAGATAGACCGGTTCCTGGCCAGCCAGGCTGAGGCCGTCCGCCTGGCCCAGCCGGGCGTAGACAGTGGCTCCAGGCTTTGCAGTAGCGGTGTCAAAGCAGGAGTAGACACCGGGGAATTCTGTCCAGATGGTCTGGCTGGCAATGCGATTCGGTGAAAGCCAGAGGAACTCAGCGTCTTCGCCATCAGGGCTGAAGCGAAGTGGTCGTGGCTGACTAAAGCCTTGCTGCGGCGTCAGGAGGAGACGCTCGCCGCGACGCAGTTCGACCGGATGGAGGTTGCGAATGGCCTCAAACTGACTCTCTGCCAGCCAGGCTTCCATGAAGACGCCTCCTGCCATGAGGAAGAGTCCGCCAGAATCACGCGCCACCCAACGCTCGAGCCGGCTACAGGCTCGGGCATCGAGTTGTTGCCAGTCAAAGTCAATGGCGACCAGCACGTCGTAGGCGTCGAGTGCCTCGGCAGTCGAGGGGAATTCGTCAAGAACCTGTCGGGCATCTTGGGAGAGTCCAGGCAGGGCCGATCCGAGCAGAACATCGACCGCAAAACTTCGGTCTCGGGTGAGGACATTGCGGAGAAAGCGGTATTCGCGGCCGGGGCCCCCGGCCAGCACCAGCACGTTCATGGCGGAGGCGACGACTTCAATATCGACGGCCTCGAAATTGTCCTCTGGTTGGCGGTCATCGCCTGGCGGAAGAACACGAATGGCCAGCACTCGTGGCCCCGGTTCCTTGAGGCCGTCGAGGTCAAACCGAATCGCCAGCAGGTCGCCGTCAGCAGCCAAGCGGATCTCTTTGGTGTCGATGACCCGCCCTCCGGACGTGCTGGGACTTGCTCCCAGGGAGGCAGCATCGGCCTCAAGCAGTTCCACCTGCGCCGTTTGTCCCTCCAGGCCTTGTGCCTGGAGGTAGCCGGTCACGCTGAAGCGATCTCCGGGAAACACCCGTGTTGGGGCAAGCAGATCGGCGACCCGCACGTTGGTGGGGAGCCGTTCTGATCCGAGGCCAATCGTGTGGACAGCCACGGCCTGGTCGGCGCAGGCGGCAGCGGCCCGCATGGGGTCAATGCCGGCGTTATTGCCACCATCGGTGAGCAGGATCAGGCCTGCGAGTGACTCACCTTGCTCACGCTGGAAAGTTTCCAGAACAGCTTCTCCCAAGCGGGTTTCAGTGCCCTGAGGGAGCAGGGTTTCCTGCCAGCCGTCCGTGGAGGCGAACGGGGAAGCCTGGTCACGTTCCTGCGAACTGACAGGCAGGACGGTGATCGGCTCTGCCTCGTCGGCGAACTGCCAAAGGGCGACCTCATGCGTCTTCTGCAAACTGGCGATGAGGTTTTGGCCAATGAGGACATCGGTCGCCAGTGCTGCGCGACTTGTCTCAGCGGCTGGTGAGATACCCAGGGCCGATTCATCGTCAGTGGCAGCCAGCGTCATGCTGGCGCTGGTGTCGACGAGCACGGCAACCCGTGAAGGAAACCGGACCTCGTGTTCTGCGGTCCGGCGAAGGTCGAGTAGCGCCAGGAAAAGAATGCCCCATGCCCCCACTCGCAGCAGGGCCAGAGGAATGCCTTTCCACTTGGGTATCCCAGCGGCATCGTGATGGTACGTCCAGAGGACGATTGCCAACACCAGCACCGCTCCCAGCACGAGGGCTGGCATCTGCCACCATTCGGTGAAGCCATCAAGCAGTCCACTCGAAAGCCGGTAGACGACTTCCTCGGCAGTAGCCAGCAGTGGTGACGGTGAATATGACGGCGGGAAGAACATGGGGTGAAGCGTACTGCGATGAGTAAGAGCGTGCTGCGATAAGTAAGAGCGTGCTGCGATGAGTAAGAGGAGGAAAGATCAGCGAGTGCTACGACGCACAGGATGGTAGCTGACGATGAAGCCCAGAGCCTGCTCAGCAAGCAAGATGCAGAGGAGGAGCAAAAGCAGCGGCCGCAGCAGCGACGTCCCTGATCGATTGCCATCACCCGGCTCAAGGAGTTCTGCCCGTTCGTAAAGAAAGGGAATGCCGGCCATCACCTGGTCGAGGTCTGTCTTGGCGATTCGCTCGAGGTTGCCTTCAGTCGGGTTGACATTGACGGCGATTACCCGCTCCCGCTGGCCGCCACTGACCGTCTGCCAGCGGGCCAGATAACCGCCGGGACTGTTCGTGTCGGATAGTTGTGCCACAAGTTCACCGTCTGCTGAGGTGGATGCCACCTGCCGGACCGTCGTGCCGTGCGGCGGCAGCAGAAAGTCGACATCAATTTGGTCAACCCCCTGCTCCAGGACGACCTCCAGGGGCTCGCCTACCAAGAGGGTTTCCCGCTGCCGGCGAAGCCGGGCCAGCTGCCCTTCGAGTTCGAGCATGACCACCACCCAGCTTGGGTTGTTTCGTGCCCAATTGTTCCAGACTGGCCCTGCTGTTGTGAGAATTGCCACCCCGAGGCCGCTACCAAACGGCCGTTCAAGAGCGAGGGCCGCCCGGTTGCGGAGAGACAGAAGCCGGCGAAGCCCACTTTCTGGCGGTGGCTCGTAGTCTCGTTTGATGGCCATGTACCGCTCGACACGAACGGCATCGAGGAAAGGGTTGCGGCGACCGCTGAGAACGGCAACGACGGGATGGTTTTCAGCAACGACATCAGGAGCTTCGGGATTACGGGGGTCGGGCAGCAAATCGACCGGGCCAGCGAGTGGAGCGGGAAAGAGCCCCGCACCCTCCCGGAACAGCGTGTCATTGATCTCTGCGGCCGACGTGTCCGGGCCCATGAAAAAGACCACACCACCTCCGGCTTTGGCGTAGGCCTCCAGTGGCTCGCGTTCGGCAGCATCAAGCCGGGCAACATCGACCAGCCAGATCGAATCGAATCGCGAGAGGTCAAGCTGTGCCAAAGCCCGGGGCGATTCGATGCGAGGGCTCAAGCCGGTGGCGGCTGCGGCACCAGGGTCGAGGGCGGTGGCAAGATAGAAGGCATCGGATCCGGCGTCGGCTTCGCTGCCCGTTGGCTCCGCGATGATGAGTACCTCAGCTTCGTCAACGACGAAAACTCCAGCCGTGCGAATGTTGTCGACGGCGAGTTGATCGGTGGGGAGTTCGACCTCGACGAGGTGGCCACCAGCCTCAGGAAAGCGTGACTCAAACCGGACATTGACCGTTTCACCAGCAGGAATGCCATCGACCTGTAAGCCTGGGCGTTCCAGGCCATCTTCGCGGATGGCCAGAGCGACCGGTCCGGCAGGCATGTCTCCCTGGTTGCGGAGGGTGACTTCCCAGGGCAGCAAAACATCTGTGGCTGGAACCCCACCCACCATTTCAAGCCGTTCGACGGTCAGGTTAGCCCGTGGTTCGGCGTCGGTTGCTGGCTGTTC
The DNA here is from genome assembly GCA_009919445.1 of Planctomycetia bacterium. Lineage (GTDB taxonomy): Bacteria > Planctomycetota > Planctomycetia > Pirellulales > UBA1268 > UBA1268. The sequence goes on along the minus strand of RGBY01000012.1, from coordinate 11,347 downwards.
TGTTGCGAGGGCGGCGGCGTCGACGAAGTGAATTTCAATGCCCGCATCAGCAAGTGGTTGCAAGATTTCTGCAGTCGGCTCCGCTTTCAGCCAGTCACGGCTCCGCAGGTCGGTGATGAGCCAGAGGACACCTCCCTCCCCTTTGGAGAACAGAGGAATGGCACTTCGGATAGCCGCCATTGGTCCGACAGCGTGGGCGGAGTGGGCGAGTCCCTCGACTGTGCGGCGAAGCACGGTCAGGTTCTGAGGCGAGACTGTTTCCTCCCGTAGGTCAAACTGGTCGGTCAGTTCATCAGGCCCGTTTCTGTCTGGTGGTCGGTCGGAGGAAAATTGTGAGAACCGACCGAGTGAAAAAAGTTGTTGGCCTGGCGTTGCGGCAAGTTCCTCAAGCAGGCGGGCAATGAGGCGACGACCCCGAATGAATGGGCTGGTGGTTTGGGTGCTGGTGGTTTGGGTGTTGTTCTTTGGAGCGGAGTCGGGCAGTGTTTCCGCCATCGAGAAACTGTCGTCGAGCAAGACCACATGTGTTGTCTGTTGGCCACCGAGCAAAAGTCCGAGGTCTGTTGTCCAGCGAGGTTGGGCCAACACAGCGACGAGGCCGAGGATGGCCAGAATACGGAGCAGTAAGAGCAGCAGTTGCTTGAGGAAAATACGGGTTCGGTACTTCCGCTGGCTGGCCAGGAGGAATTCCATCGCAGCCCAGTCGATGGTGCGATGACGGAGGAGGTTGATCAGGTGGATCACCACCGGTACCGCAGCCAACGGTAGTCCCCACCAAAGCAGATTTGTGAAATCAAAGGTTGGCATCGAATTGTTGCTTTCCTTCTCTGGCGTTGGGCGATGCCATAGCCACTTCTTCGGTCAGGCTCTCAGGCGATTGCGGCGAGCCAAAAAGTTCACCAGGACGGAATCGATCGGCTGACTGGCTCGCACCAGGTGATAATCACAGCGGGTTGCGGCAGCTCGGCTACGGGCCTCAACAAGAAATTTGTCGATGGCCTCGAGGTAGCCTGCTCGCAAGGCGCGAGGGTTGCAGGCAAGGTCTTCGGGGAGTTCCAGCCCTTCGAAGCGGGTCGGTCCATCAAAAGGAAAGTCGAGTTCGTCGTCATCAAGCACGTGGAAGATGGCGAGGTCGTGACCGCGTTGCCGCAGCAATTGCAGGCCTTTGAAAATCGCTTCGCGGTCACCGAGCAAATCAGAGCAGAGTACGACCAGCCCTCGCCGGGGCAGTGTTTCGGCGAGGCCACGAAGGACTGCCAGGAAGTCAGACGGTTGTTTCTGCCGCGGCTGCTCAAGAGCTTTGACCAGGCTGGCAAGGTGCGAGCGGCTGGTGCGGGCGGGCACGCTTGCCGTCACCTGTTTGTCAAAGACAGCCGTCCCCACCGCATCGCCTTGAGACAGCCCGAGCCAGGCCAGGCTTGCTGCCAGGGTGGCTGCATAATCAAATTTGGTAAGCCCTTGGGTTGCGGCGAATCGTGGCGGTTGATAGTCCATGCTGGCAGAGCCATCGACCAGCAGAAACAGTCGCAGGTTCGTCTCGTCCTCAAATTCTTTGACGTAGAGTCGGTCTTGACGCCCCCAGACCTTCCAGTCAACACGGCGCAGGTCGTCGCCTCGGGTGTATTCCCGGTGCTGGAGGAATTCAACGGAATTCCCCTTGTATGGGCTTTTATGCAATCCCGCGAGGACTCCATCGACCACTGTCCGGGCTCGAAGGTCGAGCCGGCCGATGCGAGCGAGGACCTCAGGAGGCAAATATTGTTTGGAACCGGGGGTCACGCGTCAGGTCATCCTCGCGGGCGGGAGTTGTCTCGATGAGACGGTCAATGATGGAGTCGGCGGTGACTCCTTCGCTTTCGGCCGCAAAGCCGACAACGATGCGATGCCTGAGGACAGGGGCTGCCAGGGCTTGCACGTCGTCGATTGTTACGTGCGAACGCCCCTCAAGCAGGGCGCGGGCCTTGGCCCCAAGAATCAGGAATTGCACGGCTCGCGGTCCGGCGCCCCAGGAGAGCTGGTCAGAGACAAAGTCGGGAACGCCTTGCTCGCCCACTCGGGTCTGACGGACGAGCGCCAAGGCATAGCGGGCAAGGTGATCGCTGATCGGAACCTCACGCACTGTCTTTTGCAGGCCGATGATTTCGGCGGCAGTAAGCACCGGTTCAACCTCGGCGGTGGCGGCCCCCGTGGTGCGTCTGGCGATCTCGAACTCTTCGTCGAACGAGGGGTAGCGAACAAAGACCTTGAACATAAACCGGTCCTGCTGGGCCTCCGGCAGCGGGTAGGTCCCTTCTTGTTCGATCGGGTTTTGCGTCGCCAGCACAAAAAAAGGATCGGAAAGCCGGTGCCGTGTCCGCCCAACACTCACCTGACGCTCCTGCATCGCTTCAAGCAGCGCCGACTGGGTCTTCGGGGGGGTGCGATTGATCTCATCTGCAAGAATCACATTGGCAAACAACGGCCCCTCGAGGAATCGCAAGTGTCGTCCACCGCTTCCGCGATCTTCTTCGAGCACCTCCGTGCCAACAATGTCGCCCGGCATCAAGTCAGGAGTGAACTGGATGCGACTGAATGACAGGTCGAGGCTTTTTGCGAGGGTGCTAATGAGGAGTGTCTTCGCCAGCCCGGGAACACCCTCAAGGAGACAGTGCCCGCGTGAGAAGAGTGAAATCAGCAGTTCATCAATCACCTGTCGCTGGCCAACGATAACCCGCGAGAGTTGTTCAACAATCTTCTCGTGGGCTTCGTGCAGCCTGTCAATTGATGCGGGGGACGAGGGGTCTGTCGGCATGCACGGCTCCAGGTGCGGGGGCGAAAAGCAGAGTGAGTCAACTACCTTCTTACGCTCACATCTTACCGAGCAACGTTTTTTCCAGCCACTCCCGCCAGGAATGCCGTCTTCGCCCCCGGTCCTGCGAAAGGGAGGCCAGGCTGGCTGCCGACAAGAGCGGGTCTTCAGCCAAACGGTAGCGACGCGGCAGGCTCGCCGGCGAAGAGTTCTGGCGTGGGGCCAGGTGGGTTGCCTTTGCTGGGAGAGCGTCTGGTGGAGAGCCTTTAGCGCTGGTAGATCGGCAGCATGCCACCGTCGAGCTGCAGGATGGTCAGGTTGGTGGCTGTGGTATAGACCGGGCCAATGTAGCCCTGTTGCCAGAACACACCCGCTCGATCGCGGCTGGCCTCGGTGAGCAGACGCTTTTCAATCTGTCGTCGATAGTCGTGCCATTTGGTATCGCCTTCGCGGTACATGACCTGCGCGTAGTAATAGTGAGCGTAGTGCCAGTGCCCAAACCCAGCATTGGCGATGTTGCCAAGATGTTTTTCTGCATAGGCAAGCATGCGGGGCACGTGGGTGTCGTCGTATTCGCCGGCATTAAACAGGCAGGCAATCGCAGCAGCAGAGATGGCCGGCCGGCCGCCACCCCCTTTGGAACTGTACTGAACGCCGCCATCGGGCATGGTGCACTTATGGATGTAGCGGATGGCCTTGTCGATGATCTCTTTGGGTACGGGAATGCCGGCATTGCGGCAGCCACGCAGGCCCTGCACCTGTGTGATGGTTGTTGAGCCTTCATCGAAGTTGTTGCCGTCTTTGGCGCTGACATACCCCCAGCCGCCATCGGGGGTCTGGGCACGCCCTGAAAATTCCACTGCTTTTTCCAAAACGCGAATCAGTTCCTGACGGCGATGGACATCTTCTTCCTCTCCCAGAACCTGCGAGAGAAAAAGCATTGAGAAGCCATGGCCATAGGTGTAGCGGTCGTCGGTTTTGGGGTCGCCAATCAGGCCATTGGGTCGAGAGCGACTTATCAAGAAGTCAACCGCTTGACTGATCGCGTCGGCATACTGGCCCTGCGTTGGAGTTGATCCTTCCAGCAAGAGAGCAGTGCCAGCCAGCGCCGTCATGGCCGTGGGGTAGCGGCCTTCATTAGCTGCCCAGTTGCCCCGGCGTGACTGGGTGGCCACCAGCCAGTCGAGTCCACCACGGATAGCCTCATCAACCGCAAGTGGTGGGGCGGCGTAAGCCGATCGCGGAAGGCCTTCAGCCCACGTGACCATGCCTAGCAAGACTGCTAGGGAGAAGAGGAAGGTGCTGCGTTCTGGGCAGTGGCAGTGCTGCCAGCGTTGCATCGGCTGACCAGTGCCTGTCGGATCGCTGCGGCGAAAAGGGTGCTGAGGCAACATTACTGAAAAAACTCCAGGGCTTGGTCAATGCCTTCAATTCCCGATTCGATCCAGTACTGCAACTCAGACGAAAGGTCAGTGTAAACCAGCGGGTGATCCTCGGCCCGATAGGGAGTTGTTGCGGCAGTCGGTTCGCCGGTGAAACTCAGGACAACCTCTGGAATCTTGCCGCCGATCTGATGGCCCATCCGCATGCGGATGCTGACCGTAGACAAGTGCGGGTCTCCGATGATGTCGAGGCTGGTCAGTCGGGCCGCATGGCGGTCTTCGAACAAAATTTTATCGTCGCAATGCACTTCGGCCCCCGTTCGTTTGTCAAGGCAGAGCAGGCTGTGGCGAGGCTGTCCTGATTGCCGGCTTGTGCGGTTGAGGTGCATGCGGCGGGCGAAGATGAGTATCGGAAGGCCGCTTGGCTGCGGCGTGTGGAGGAGATGCCGCTCAATTGAGGCTGGTCGAGCCCAGAGTTGATCGCCCGTGATTCGGTCGATGGCCCAGAGACTGCCAGATTCGGGAGTTGCCGTCCGGTTGCCGGCACCAAACGCTTCAATCCGCTGGATAGCCTGAAACCGGCGGTTGTCTTTCCCGGTCTCGCTGCGACTGACAAAAACCAGGTACCGATCCTGCCACGGCAGGCAACGGAGTTGGATGCTTCCAGAGACCATTTCCGGAAGTGTGGTTTTGAAGATAACCCGGCTCGTGGCAATGTCGAACGCCGTCAGTTCGCCCTGCGGATCGACGGTCATGAAAACACCGTGCTCAGCCAAAACAGCTTTGGCGAATCGCGAGCAACGGCCCGCCGAGGTTGCCTGACCACTGAGGACATCAAATGTAGCCAACGGGAGGTCAGTTGTTCTGGGCTGGGCATCACCATCAGCCTCAGCAATGATGAGCAACTTTCGGCCGGCAGCAGCAAGTCGTCGCGATCGAGGCGGCAAGTTGCGTTGGCAGAGGAGCCGGCCATCTGACATGGCCAGAACAAGTGAATCAGAACCCTCGGGGGTGGTGACACAAAGCACCTGGTCGTCACCGAATCCCTCGGCCAATGGCGGAATGTTCTGCCGTCTCCAAAGAATCGCTCCCGTCCGGAGGTCACGGAGTTCAAGGGTTCGCCTGTAGATGACCGGTACTCCCGTGACCTGCGGGCATCCCAGGCGGAAGTCTGGGACGCGGGTGATCTGGTGAGGCTGCCGTGGGGGCTCCACGCCGTCCAAGGGCCGCGGCCCGAGGGAACGGAAGATCCGGTCTGGTTCGGCATGGATTGTCGGGCTGGTGCGGAGGGGGGCGTCCAGAAAGGGATGGTCCATCGTCCAGAGTAAGCGGTTTTCTCCGAGTGTGGGTGGGCAGATTTCATAGGCAATCACGCTGGCGTTTTGCTGCAGAACCAGAATCCGGCCAATGAGATATGCGAAAGGTCCTGAGGGTCTGGAGTTGCCGATGAACAGTTGTCGCGAAGAGTTGCTACCAGATGGCAGGGCCATGCTGTTGCCAATTGGGTGTCCGAAGCGGTCGCGGACAATAAGCCTGTCACCAGCGGTCTCGAGGGTTGCTTCGGGAAAGGCCGACTGCTCATGGTGAATCAGCGTGACGGGCTGTGCAGTGGCGGGAAGAGCATCGCTGTTAGCCGATGTCTCGTTGCGTCTCTGGGCTTCGACCTGTCCAACGGGCCAGGCCATGTCAGTCTCAGAACGAGCCTGTTGGTGAGACGCCAGCCTGTTGCCGGCTGCTGGGGGTGCGGCTTGTTCCAACTCAAGCAGATCGAGTTCCAGCAGAATGGTTTGAAGCGGCTTGCCGGTCGTGGTTTCGGCCACCGCACGCAGGGCATCGGCGAGCAGTTCACGGGCTTCCAGGGCAGCGGGATGCCTGCCGAAGTGCGTGATGAACTGGGCGAGCGCACGACGGCGAATTGCCGGGGTGTCGGCTGAGCGGGCAGCCGCAAGGGCATCACCGGCATCGTTGTTGACCTGCTCAAGCAGCGTGGCCGCTACGGGAGTAGTCGGTTCGCCGACATCCGGGAGCAATCGGTGGACCTGTCGCTGAAACCAAAGGTCTTCAGCTACTTTGAGCTGTTTGTCTTCCCGGTCGGGAATGAGGCCTTCGGGGGAAGCGGCAACGGTGGTACTCAAGACTGCATTGCGGCAGACCGACCAGGCCGCAGCGGGATCTTTGGCGTTGAAATAGCCTGCGACCGCCAGCTGCCTGATGGCAGCGGCAAGTGCGGGCGATTCAGCCCCAGCTACTCCCTCCTGCCAGAATGAGGCGGCCGCGGCGAAATCGTTCTGGAGCGCAAACCGGATTCCGCGACTGACAATGGACGGTGCTGGTCGCGGGCCCGCTGGGCCGAAAGCCTGCCGAATGTCCTCAAGGCCAGCAAGGGTTTCCCCAGCGGCCAGTCGGAGTTCCCCCCGCCAGCCGATGGCCCAAGGATCATTTGGGTCTGCAGCCATTGCGGTCTCAACAGCCTGCTTGAGCGGAGCCGTCTGATGGTAGACATCAAGTGAGCCGAGCCCCTGCGAGATAACTTCACCGCGATGGGCGACAAGGTTGCCGGGCAGCCGCTCATCGCGGCTGGGAGAGATGTCAATAACACGGCCCGTCGCAAGGTCAACTGTCGCGACGCCCGGACTGTCGAGAGGAACATAGAAGTGGCTTGAAGTCAGGAGCCCACGGCCACAGGCATGGCTGCTTGCAAACTGGCCGCCAGACGCCTGCGGCTCGGGCCAGCAGGGCTGGCCGTCATCCAGAGAGACTGCCGTGACGCCTTGTTGCCCAAGGAGAATCGCCCGGTTGTCGACCACGCCTGCCAGCGACATCATGTCGCCCCGGGGAATCCGCCAGCGAACCTCGCCGGTGTGGAGGTTAAGGCAATGCAATTCGTTCGAGTCAAGCGGTGTCAGCAGAACGAGGTTGCCCGAAATCGTCGGAAGTGAATCGAGCCAGCCGCTACTGGCTGGCTGATTTGAATTTTCAGTGATGAATTGTTGGCCTTGCACGTTATTGACGAGGAATCGCATCCGCACCTGCATGCCATTGCCGAATCGTCGCACGTCAGCTGCTTTTGGAATGGGAAAGCGGTAGGCCCACCGCAGGGTGCGGCTCGTGAGATCAACAGCAATGGTGCCGCCGGCACCGGTCGGGCAGACAAGAACCCCCTCGGCGAAAGCTGGTGATAGTCCAGCCCAGCGGCGGTCTGGCCGCGTTGTAATTTCGTGATCGAGATCGACCTCGGCGAGCGTCTGTGCCCAAAGCCGCTCACCGGTTGCAGCCGCCAGGGCCTCAAGAACAATCTGCTGCTGCTCTTCGACAAGGACATAGAGTTCTCCGCCCAGCGGGAGAGGGCTGCCAAGATACCAGCGTGACTGGGGTTTTTCTGTTTCACGCGGAAGCGTCCAACTGAGTTGGCCATCCCGGAGGTCATAGGCGGCGAGGCGATTCGTCATGCGGGACGGTTCGCTGGCAATCCGCCCTCTATTTGCCGGACGCCCGAGGCGTGACGGTGATTCCACCACGAAGACATGCTTCCCGTCACTGGCGAGAGTCGCTGAGGTCGCGTCTCGGAAGAGTGGGTCGAGTGGATGGGGGGCATCATCACCGCCCGGTTGGTCATCTTCATCGTCTTCGTCAATCAAGGCGGAGGGTGCCAACTGCCCCTTCAGCCAGACACGCTTGCCGGTTTCAAAATCAATCGCGACCAGACCAGCCCGGGACTGCACCAAGATGAGGTCGTCAACTGCCAGCGGTGTTCCAGCCGGCAGAATTGGGAGCCCTTGTTCGCCGAAAAACCGCCGGCGGTCTTGGAGCAGCCGCTCCTCTTCTGGATGAAGGGTGAGGGGAACACGGTAACGCGGAACCAGCAGCGGGCGGTCAGCCTCGCAGGTTGGGTTGCGGTCAGGCCGGCCGCGGGCAACCAGCCAGTCGGCGGCTTCACGGCTGCGTTCTCCCGGAGTGCCTTGTATGGCCTCGATTAGTTGGGTTGCCAGCACCTGATCATTGACGCGGCCTTCACGGGGGAGTGGAGTTGCGGCAAGACGGGTTGTTTTTGGGGCGTCGGCAATTGCCTGAACCAATTCGGTGAGGTGGTCGGGGTCGGCGGTAGTGCCCTCGGCGGCGGCACGCATCAGCCTTATGGTTGCTGCCACGGCAGGCGGGAAAGCTGAATCTGGCTTAGCTTCAATCCGGTCGAGCCAGGCTGCTGCAGCGAGGGGCTGGCCTGATTCCAGAAGCGTGGCGGCAGTCAACAAAGCGGCCCGTTGGCCAGCGGCCGTGTGGAACCAGCGACGGGCTACCCGGACAATTGCCTCATGGTCATTGGCGGCGATGGCTGCAGCGAGTGCCCGCTCTGCCCGAGTGCGGAACTGCAACTGGTAGGCGTCCTGCCCTGCCGGCGGGAGGTCACGGATAACCTCACTGACGCGGGTCTTCATGCTCTGTGAGGTTGGCCCTTCAATGCGATCACCATCGAGAAAAAAATCATCTTCGGCACCGAGCATCTCATCGAGCAGGGTTGCGGCATCTGCCATTCGTCCGGCAGCGATGAGCCGATGAGCCTGATCGAACTGCCGTTCACGAAGCCGTTCGCTGGGTAGGAAAATGCCGCTGCCGGCCAACTCGTTCTCGAACTCTTCGGCCGCAGGCGTGGCCTCGTTGGCATGGGTTGGCTGCCGGTCGAGCAGCAGCGACGTCTCGACGAGGAGGCAGAGCCAGAAACTGCCGAGCATGAAGGTAGTACGCATAGGGCCGTTCCATTGCGGGTAGCCGGGCGGTTGGCAGTGGCGAAAATGTCACGAAAACGTTGAGAAACAGCATTTTTCAGGCCTAGCCAAACGGGTCGACAGGTCTTGTTTTCCCCTCTTTCAAAGGGGGGTGGGGCGACGATTCACGAACGGCACGACCGGGGCCCGCCGAGGGGTGAAACCAAAAAAACCGTTATTTCCCTTGCATTTTTGGGTTTCTTGAATCTAATCAGCGTCGCAAGCGACCGGATGAGGTCGAGCACCGAAATGCGGTCGATTGAGTTGCCGCACAACTTTTCATTTCCCTGAGGGAGGCATGAGCGAATGGCGAAGAAGACCGGAGTAAAGCCGATGACAAAGACGGAAATCATGCGGGCGATTTCCGAAACGACTGGCCTGGCAAAGAAGGACGTTGTTGCTGTGGTTGAGTCGCTGACCGAAGAGATCGGCAAGGCCCTGAAGTCCAATGGTGTTGGTGTGTTCTCGATTCCAGGCCTGGTGAAGATTGAGCGGCGGAAGGTGCCAGCTCGTCCGGCCCAGAAGAATGTGAAGAACCCCTTCACTGGCGAACTGCAGGATCGTCCTGCCAAGCCAGCGAGCGTCAAGGTCCGCGTTCGGGCCCTGAAGAACCTCAAGGCTATGGTTACTGGCTGAGCGGTTTTTCCTGCGTTTTTTTTGCCGCCCGTTTTTTATCAGGAGTTAGTTGCCACGGGCGATTGCTGAACCGCCGACAGGTGTCCAGGATCAGCTGCGGGGCTTGCTCACAGCATTCACGATTGTGGTGTCGACGGGGCATCGATCGCCAGCGGCGGCCCACCGCTAACCTGATTGCGGCCGCCACGTTTTGCCGCGTAGAGCCGCATGTCTGCAAGGTGAATCAGGTCACGTGGAGTGGCCCCTGGTGCTGGCAGAGTGGCCGCCGCGCCCACGGAAATTGTCACCGGTTGCTGGCTGAGTGCCTGCGTTGAGGCATCGCCAGATTCACGAACCGCCTGCAGAATGAATTCACCTGTCCGCTGGGTTGCCTGTGCGTCGCTGTCTGGAAGGATCACCAAAAACTCTTCCCCGCCCCAGCGGCCGACGGTTTTGGTGGGGTGAGGGCAGGCCGCCTTTAGGGTTTCAGCCACCCGGGCGAGACAGAGGTCGCCAGCCATGTGGCCAAAGGAGTCGTTGAACTGCTTGAAGTGGTCGATGTCGACCATTAGCACGCCAAGTGGTTTGCCCACTTCCCCGCAGCGGTTCCATTCATCCGCCAGAGTCTCGTCGAGGTGGCGGCGGTTGCTGAGTCCGGTGAGTGAGTCGGTCTGAGCGAGGGACTGTAGTGAGTGTCGTTCATCGGCCTCGCGTTTGTGTCTGCGAAGTGCCAATTCAAGGGTGACCTTGAGGTCGCGTGCCCGCACCGGCTTGAACAGGTAGCCTGACGGCGAAACCGAGAGCACCCTGCGAAGCGTGTCCTCGTCGTCGGTTGCGGAGAGAAAGACAAGAGCGACGTTGTGTGCGAGACGCATCTGCATTGCTGTTTTGACGCCGTCGTCGTCCTCGCCGAGGGCAGCATCCATGACCACGAGATCTGGCTTCTCTTCAGCGACAGCGGCGATGGCTGCAGCCGCAGTTGAAACCATGCCGCAGACATCATGGCCAGCCTCTCGGGCCTGTTCGGCAATTCGTGCTACGACTGCTGGATCATCATCGGCGATAAGGATTCGGAACGGCTGGTGTGGGCTGGCGGTCATTGGCCTGATGCTGGCGAGCAGGTTTAGGGCTGATCGCGGTCGTGCTGAGTTGGCGGTATGGTTGCAGGCAAGTGAAAGAAAGAAGTCGTTGAAAGTTTTTGCCTGCGGGTAGGCCGGTAACGGTTTTGGGAAGACGCTGGGTAAAAGATAAAATGTCAGTCTATACCATGAGCCAAGTGGCCCCCGGTGGGGAACGGACAGGCGTTTGCGGGAGAAACGATAATGGCGTTGAGAGCATGTGAGCATGAAGCAAGACTCGGTATTCGTGCCGTGAAGGTATTTGAGCATGACAATTCGAGCATGCAGTTTGTCATGCGAGCAGCCGGTAGGCTCTTAACGGCACTCGCACTCGGCTGGCCACTTGCTGCACCTGCTATGGCCAAGCCAAACACCGAGTCGAGAGTCTACGAGCTTTGGGAAGTTCAGCCCGCACCCAACAACGGCAGGAGCCAATGGGAGGCAACAAAAGACAGCCGCCGGCCAAGGTCCTATGACCGAGACTGGGAAAGATGGTCGTATCCGATCGGGAATGGCTATGCCGGTGCCTGCATCTTTGGCCGGACAGATAGTGAACGCATTCAGATCACAGACAAGACCCTGCACAACCGGGGGATCTATGGCAAGGGCGGCCTAACCAGCTTTGCAGAGGTCTTTCTCGACTTTCACCAAGACGCAGTCGACAACTATCGCCGTTCACTGAAC
>RGBY01000110.1 GCA_009919445.1 Planctomycetia bacterium | reverse complement strand
TCCAGAGCCGCTCACCCGTCGCTGGATCCCAGCCTCCACAAGAGATCTTGTCGAAGCCGACTAATTGCCGACGCCCCTTGACGGTTCCGAGCACAAAGGACGCGAATGCCGCCGGGTTTCCCGGTGACTGCCAGAGTGTCTCCCCCGTCTGAGGATCGAGGGCGACAAGAGCTGCCTGCGGACCTCCCGGATTGAGAATCAGTTGACCATCACTTAGCAGTGGGGATGAGGCCACCCCCCAGACCAGTTCATCGCTTGCCTGAAATTCTTCGCGGATGTGCCGCTGCCAGACAATTTTGCCTGTCCGCAGGTCACAACAATGCAGATGCCCGAACGCACCCAACAAATACGCACGACCATCAACCAGCAGGGGTGTTGCCCGTGGTGAGTTCCCATAATCAAGGTGACCAGCCGCGGGGTAATCAATCATCCAAAGCCGCTTGCCCGTCGCTGCATCAAACCCATGAAAGACATCCCGCTCATCGGCCAGATCACGATCCCCAACCACCGCAACACCTGCTGCCACGGCCACTCCGCCGACACCCTCACCAAAAAGCGTGGCCTTCCAACGCAATGAATCTCGCTGCGGCAATCGCTCTGGGAGCCAACGCACTCGTCCATCACGCTTCCTGCCACGCCAGCCAGGCCAGTCATCGTTGTGGCGGGGTGTCATCTCTCGCGACTGATCGCTTGCGTCAGGAGTATCCGGTTGTGTTTCCGGAACAGCCACCAACGGAATAAAGCCACGCTTCGTCTCAAGAGCCAGCCGGAGCAAAGGCTCATCACCGACTGCCAAAAATGCCTTTTGCACAGCCTCACGAAGGTCTGCCTGTAGGGAAGCCGCAACAAACGCAGTCACAAACGGAACATTGCCCGTACGACCAATGACCCGCAAATCGCCCTTCCGAATTGTCCCACAGCCTTCCAGCAGGGGCTGCGCATAACTGGAAATAACAGTCGCTGCCGGCCTGCCGCCTGCTTTGCCTGCTTCGATCACCGCTGCTGCCCCATCACTACAGGCAGCAGAAATAGTGGCGGCGGCTATCTCCAGGCCATGTCTGTCAAAGAGAGCCCTGGCCGCAGCATTTTTTTCAGCACAATCGACCGGCCCCAGAAAAATCGTGTGCCCACCCAGGTCCGCCAGTACCTCAACAGGATCGTCGCAATGGACAACAACCAGCCCATGCTGCCATGGGGAACCGTCCTGATCAGTAAGGCTGGCAACTGGCACCAGTGCACCCTGGCCGGCCACCACCAAGGCCTTGCTATCTGCTTCCACCACTGACCGCTTGCCAATCACGATATCAGGAGGAGGGATAGCGGGATCAAGAGACGTGAGTGACTCAGAAAAATGAGTGGCCACCTCACAACCGGTCACCTGCTGCAGAAAGCCAGCCAACTGTTCGTAGTCACGCTGGGCATAACCGGCCACACAGGGACACGACAACGGTGCCGCCAGCGGATCCATTACCACCATCACCAAAGGCCTTGCATCAACCGCTTTTGCGGTTGCCCAGCAGGCTGCCACGAACGCAAACACTGCCAGTGCTCGGCTTCGCCCGATTCTCAACAGACTGCGATTCATGGCGATTCCTTCTGGGCAAGGATGACCTCGTCCTTCTTCAAAACAACAAGCTGGCCCTTGTCGATATCGAGGTAGTAAACCCGTGAACCGTCGGCAGCCATTCCGACTGAAGAGTTCTTGCAGCCGGACTGCACACTGGCCTTACCAACAATCTCTTGGAAAGTGCCGTCCATTGCGAACCGCTTGACGACTCCATTTGATTCGGAAGTCAGCAAGCCACCGTCCGGCGTACGACAGGTATTCATCGGGTTACAGCAGCCACTGAAACTGTCAGCTGCGGCGTTGCGATCACGGCTTCCAAAACTCGCGACAGTCTCACCTTCAAAATCAGCCAGAACCACGCGATGCCGGGAGTTTTCGGCCACCGCGAGCCTGTCACCAATGACCTGCAGATCCATCTGGCCACAGCACCCGCTGAGCCCTTTCATAATTTGCACCGGGTTTTGGCAGCTGCGGTCACACCGCCAGACGGCATAGCCATAGCCAAAGGTTTCCCGGCCAACCAGAAAAACATGGTCCTTGGAGACAGCGACTCGGTAGAGCTGTTTGGAATTACGGAGAGCCTCATCAAAAAGTTGTTGCGGCGTCATGTTCCGTCTTTGCTCGAGATAGCGTTTCTGGCTCTCTACCTGAAGCGTGAGGCTTCGCAGCCGACTCGTCTCATAAGCTGTGCGTTCTTCCTCTGGCTTGTCTTGAATTTCACTGAGCGTTTCTTTCTCTCGCTTGAGTCGTATTTCTTGCTGTTCGAGGCTGAGATCCCTCCGCTCAACTGCCTCTTCGGTAAAGGCTTCGTATTCTTCTTCCGGCAGCACGAAGTGAGGGGCTTCCTCTTGCCCCAGCAATTCCCCTTTGGCGGAATACCAGGCAATTGACGTGTCACCGACGACATACACCGTGCCGTCGTCTGTTTGACTGAGGCCACGAGGAGACATTGGCAACTCAACCGCCTGACGTTCTTCACCAGCAGAATCGGTCCAAACCAGTCGGTCGGGAATGGGCCCAGAGGCCTGGCCTGCTCGATACGCACCGTACCGCTGATTGGCACCGGTGAGCAGAATGAGCCCGGCCTTCCCGTCGGGAATAAAACCGATGATGCCGCCATGTTCAGCGGCAACCTGAATCCGGCGAGACTCACGGAAGGGGCTTGTAGCCTCATCCTGTGGTGCCTCCGCAATGACCCGTGGTGGATCCGCCTGGGGCAACTCGCCGTCGTAGAACCAAAGCCGCGCCACACCAATAGCCACCCGCACGAGGAACTCTGTATTCATGGCTCTCCCTTTCATTGGTTGTTGGGCCGGGACGCGCAACCCTGAATCTCACCCGTGCACCTGAACCAGTCGCCGTCCCCAGAGAGCGGAGTCTACCCCCGGCTTGGAGGGCCTGGCAAATGGGCCTGGTTTCGCCAACGAATGTGACAACGAAACCATGACGAGTTCGTGGGCAATTTGCTGGTTTTTCCCGCCTGTCCAGATCAGCCCAGCCCCTTGCTCACAGCATGTCTGTCCACGGAATTGACCGGCTTGCCAGGACAATCGAACGATTCCTTCAACGTCACGACAGGCCAAGCCGCAGATTAGCAGATTGGCCGAGCAACCGCTCAGCCGCCGACCTGGCAGTGGCGTTGATCACTGGATGTATCTGGCAAGGCCGCCCCAACTTCCCCGGAGGCTGCCATGACTCGCCAGGATACGCTTCCTTCCAAACCGCGTCCTTCTCGCCAAAACGGTTTGGCCTTCGGCGGACTGTCACTGGCTGCGGTTCGTGACCTGCTTCTCCCGCAGCCTGCTCCTTGCCTGACGCTCAGCCTTCCGACTCATCGCAACGTGCCGGAAAATCGAGTCGACCTTCTCTCCTACACACACCTTGTCGACTCACTCGACATGGCCTTGTCGCTCGCCCACCCTCGGGCCGAAATTGAGCGGCTCTTGCGGCCTTACCATCAACTCGGCACCGACCGAACATTCTGGGAACACACCCGAGCAGGCCTGATCGTATTCGCCGCTGATGGCTGGGGCCGGGCTTTTGTCCTCCCCCAGCCAGTCACGCCGCTGGCGATGGTAGGAACGCGGTTTTACACCCTCCCACTCCTGCGTCAGGCCGCCGCGATCGACCGGTTTCATATCCTCACCCTGACGAGCCGAGAGGCCCACGTCTATGAAAGCCGTGTGATTGCCGGAGCGGTTGATCGACTCGAACCAATCGACCTTGAGCCAGTGCCACTGCGGGGAGTGGCCGACCTCGCAGCGCAGCCCCTGCAGCGTTCCAGTGTGATTGATGAGGAACTGCTCCAGCCCCACCGCATGCGGCGACTCATGAATGCTGCCGGGGCCATTCATGGTGGCTTCCGTGGAAAACAGGATGCGGTCACCGCCGACACGGAACGATTTTTCCGGCATGTTGATGCGGTTATTCAGGAACGCGTCTCTGGGCCCGGGGGTCTGCCACTGGTCCTCGTCGCCCAGCCCGCCGTGGCAGCGGTCTTCCGAGGGCTTTCACAAAACCCGCTGCTGCTGGAAACCTTTGTGCCTAAGGATGGCCATCTGCTGCCGGAAGCCGGGCTGACGGCCCTGGTGCTGCCAATCGTGACTGCCGAGCGTGACCGCCGAATTGATCGGGAGATACGGCTCTTCCACCTCGCCCGCGACCGTGGCCTCGCGACAGACAGCCCTGCCGCAATCGCCCAGGCAGCAGTCTCAGGACGAATCGCCACACTTCTCGTTGAAGCCCAGCGTTTTGAACCTGGCTGGCTTGATCGCTCAACCGGAGCCATCCATGCCGAGGGTGACCCGCCGGTTGACCTGAGCCGCTCGGGGAACAGCCCCGCGATTAGGACCGAAGATTTACTCGGGGCTATTGCCGAAACGGTGCTCCTCCACGGTGGTGAGATTGTGTCACTGGAGGCCACCCGCATGCCAAGTGAAACCGGCCTCGCCGCCATTTATCGCTACTAGCAGGCGGCGGCCGGCTGTTGGGGTGACCTGCCCAACTGCCAGAATCATCTGGTCGGCCGCGACCAACGAATCGTTCTCTGGTATTCCCTGCCGCTGTTCGTCACGATGGTGCCATGCCATCTCCTGCGAACCGTCCCCCCGTCGCGGCTGCACCATCTGACGCCTTCTCCACCTGTCCCGATCGACGCGGTACAGGTGCCGAGAAGTGGGACCGGTACGCCGGCCAGTCTGATAACCATGGTCGCGAGATCATTCCCTTCTGGGTCGCCGACATGGACTTTCGCTCACCGGAGTGTGTCCTAGAGGCAATCAAGCGACGCACCGACCATGGCGTCTTTGGCTATACCCACGACACGCCGGGGTTTGCCTCAGCACTGGCTGACCACCTCAAACGGCGGCACAACTGGAAAATTGAACCCAGTTGGGTCATGGGTGTGCCAGGGGTTGTCAACGGTCTGGCCGTCACCGCCCGACTCTTGGCGGCAGCCGGAGAGGGCATCGCCAGCTTCACGCCGGTCTACCCTCCATTTTTGTTTCTGCCCAAACTCGCTGGTCGGCAAACAGTGCGGGTGCCGCTGATTGCAGCCTACGAAGAGGACCGCTGGCTGATTGATTGGGATGCCCTCGAGGCCAGCCTGGCCAATCCAACGACGAAACTCTTTTGGCTCTGCCAGCCGCACAACCCCACAGGCACGGTGTTCTCGCGAGAGGAACTCATGAGGCTTGCTGATCTGGCTGAACAGCATGGTGTCACCGTGATCAGTGATGAGATCCTCGACCATCCTGCTGCTCGACGGGCCATCACCTTTGTGGCGGCATCCAAAACCTGGAACATCGCTGGCCTCGGCTGCGCAGCAGCAATCGTGCCCGAAGAAGCCCTGCGAAAAAACTGGCGGGCTGCCGGCGGTGGGCTAGTGCCGATGATCAATCCCCTGGGCTATGCCGCGTCCGAGGCAGCCTGGCAAGAGGGTGACCCGTGGCGGCAAGACCTGTTGCATCTGTTACGCCGCCATCGGCAGATGGCCCTCGAAGCCGTTGCTGGCCTCCCCGGCATCCGCTGCCTGGCCCCGCAGGCGACCTACCTCTTCTGGATTGACTGCCGGGAATGGGCGGCGGCTCAGCCACCCGATCGAGCCGATCCCCAGCAGGCCTGCGAGGCAGCCGGGATTGGCCCATCTGATGGCCGTGACTTTGGCAGCCCGGGCTTTCTCAGGCTCAACCTCGGCTGCCCCACCCCCCGACTGGCAGAGGGCCTGCGGCGGCTGCGGCAGGCATTTGGCACAATCGGAACCTAGCGGCCTCAAAACCGTTCAATAGATAGGGATTATGGCCGGAAAAAGCTTTTCCCTGACCGGTGCCTCCGCGAGGTTTTTCTCGATTCTGTAAGAGCCGGTCGTACTCGAGACATGACAAAGGCAAGGAAACTGGGGAGTCATTGACATGACGGACTTACACGAACGACACACCGTCTGGCGACGCATCGTCTGGGTTGCCCTTTTATCGATTGGCCTTTTGACGGCCTCCTCTGCCAGCTTGCTTTCTTCGGCCAAGGCAGCACCATCTGCCGCGCAGCGGGCCGCAATCGCGCGGAAACGAGCGAGCCTTCAGAAAGATCCTCCGTCGCGGCTGCCTGAGGCGGTCCGGGGTGGATCGACCCAACCGGCCTTTCCCGTCGCTCCTCTCGACACGAGTGCTGCCGGACACGAGGCGGTTGCCACTGCTGCTGCAGCCATTGACTCATTCCTCCAGCGTGAGTGGAAACAGCTCGGCATCACCCGAGGCACACCACTTGATGATGAACAATTTGTCAGGCGGGTTTACCTGGAGCTCGGTGGGCGGATTCCACGCCTTGAAGAGGTGCGTTCCTTCACCCACCAGCAGCGGTCCACGAAACGACAGGACCTCATCGACAAACTGCTGGCAAGCCCCGATTACGTCAGCCACTTTTACAATTTCTGGGCCGATATCCTCCGGCTTAAAGAAAGGCCTGACAAACAGACACTGGTCTTTGAGCCGTACATGGACTGGGTGAAGCAGTCGATTGCCCAAAACACACCCTATGACGAATGGGTGTTTGCCATGCTCACCGCCGACGGCACCCTCTGGGATAACCCCGCTGTCGGCTATCAGTTGCGGGATCGTGGCATGCCGCTTCCCTATGTCGACAACACCGTCCGCGTGTTCCTGGGTGTGCAAATCGGCTGTGCCCAATGCCATGACCATCCCTTTGACCGCTGGACACAAAAAGAGTTCTACGAACTTGCCGCGCTTACCTCAGGCACACGCGACCGGCAGTTTCAGGGGCCTTCGAAAAAGGGCGGTGCCATGGGCATGCAGATGATGGGCATGCAGGCTGGTGCTGCCAATGCCAGAGGCCTTTTCCAAGAACTGCAAGAGGCACGCAAAAACCGAGAGATCCCTGTGGCTGCCATTCAGTTTCTTCGGCTCAACAACACTGCCGTCAATTTCCAGCAGACCAATCTGAAACTGCCGCATGACTACCAATATGACAATGGAAAGCCAGAAGAGGTCGTGCAGCCGTCTGTGCTCTGGGGAAAAGTGCCGGAAGAATTTGCCGCGTCTGATCGCCGCACCCAGTTTGCTGGCTGGCTCACCGCGCATGACAACCGACAATTCGCCCGTGCCATCGCCAACCGACTTTGGAAAAAGATGATGGGGGTTGGGCTGGTGGAGCCAGTCGATGAGTTTCAGGAAGGCAATATGCCCGTCCTGCCTGAGTTGCTCGAGCATCTCACGGACGAAGTCCTGCGGCTCGACTTTGACATCCGGGAATTCATTCGCGTCATCGCCGCAACGGATGCCTGGCAGTCGCAGGCTGTCGTCTATGACGCTTCCTCAACAGAGCCTTTTCTCTTCACCGCACCCGCCCTGCGCCGCATGACAGCCGAGCAGCTCTGGGACTCCATGCTGACCCTTGTTGCCAAAAACGAATGGGCCTTCCAGCGACCAACGGCCGAGGAAATCAAAGCTGCTGCTGACGTTGACATGCTTACTGTCGGCTATGACGAGTTTGTCGAGAAGTGGCAGGTCTTTAATGACAAGTTTGGCCGCGGCTATCGGAAACAGATCTATCAGATTGCCGGCTACAAGGATCAGATTCTTGTACGGGCAAGCGAACTCCCCACCCCGGTCCCTGCCAACCACTTTCTCAGCCAATTCGGCATGGGAGATCGAGACAGCATCCAGAGTGGCGTGCAGTCGGCGACGGTGCCACAGGTATTGACCATGTTCAACGGCTGGACGACCCATACCATGCTGGAACGTGGCTCAGTCATTTACGACAACGTCGTCGACCAAGAGTCGGC
>RGBY01000109.1 GCA_009919445.1 Planctomycetia bacterium | reverse complement strand
GATGGATGTGGTTGAGGCCTCGTTCACCCGAAAACGCTGGCGGCGAGTGTCGGGGCTCAATGGGCTCAACAGACGAGAGCTGGCCATCGCCCGGGAACTCTGGCACTGGCGAGACAGTGTGGCCGACGCCCGAGACATGCCACCCAAACGCGTGCTCCGAGATGACCTGCTGGTGGAACTCTGCAAACGCAAGAATGCCGATCCGCAACAGATTGCTGCCATCCGCGGCATGCAGCGATCAGACCTTCGGCATATTCTGCCGGCCATCGCAGATGCCATTGACCGCGGCCTCGCTTTGCCCGACGACGAGCTGCCCGGCGGAGAAAAGCACCGGGCACCACCGGCCCAGGTGAATGTGCTGGGGCAGTTTCTGGCCACGGCCATCGGGGGCCTCTGCCGGCAAGAGGAAATTGCTCCGGCCCTGCTCGGCACGGCCAGCGACATGCGTGAACTGCTGGCTTACAAACTGGCAGGCGGAACTGATGGCCCACCCCCTGCCCTTACCCAAGGCTGGCGGGCAGAGGTGGTTGGCGACCTGATCGACGACCTACTCGCTGGCCGGGCCTCATTACGGATCAGTGATTTAAAATCGCGAGATCCGCTGGTGGTTGACCGGCACCACTGACACGGTGGAAGAGAATGTCGCCGAGCCGATCAAGATCGGTTGATTGATCGATGCCGTCAGGCAGCACAGCCGGAGCAGCCCAGCTGACAACGGCCCGGGAAATGGGCGGCTGCTTGCCATCGACAGGCGTCCGGGAAGCCTGCATGACCCGCCCCAGCGTTCGCAGCGACAGTGGCTTCCGCCGCCACGTCACCTTAGGCTGCAAGGCCACACACTGCCCAGTTGTTGCGGCCGCTGCAAGTGGTGCCTGCTCTGCCCGAAAACAGCCGGTGATGAGGGCCGCAACGCCAGCGATCAGACAGATGCCGCGGAAAAGCAATCGTCTTCGCATCAAACCACCCTTCAGCACTGCCAGACAGCCCCTCGAAAGGACCGGCCTAGGCCATTTGCTCACAATCCCCTAACAATTCCCAATAGTAGGGATCGGCCATTCCGCGAGGCAAGCCCTGCTTTGGCAGGCGTCTGGCCTCATATTTTAAAGGGCTATCGGGAACGGCGACCGGCTGGAGCCGTTGCGGAGCGGGCTGGCGCACGAAAAAGCCCCGGATGAATCCCGGGGCTTTTGGGTGGTGTATCCCGAATCAATCGAGAGGCACCAAGGCGGAGGGCAAGGGATTCGAACCCTCAACCCCTTTCGGGGCATCTGATTTCGAGTCAGACCGCTGGCCAATTCGCATACCCTCCGTGGGCAACCCTGTCATTCTAGGCCGTCTTTTGACCGCCCTCAAGATACCGCAGCATCTGCCGCTGAGACGACGATCGGCGAAGACCAGCGGCTCGTCCTCCAGGCCGATCAGGAAACCCTGACCGGTTCGGCAAAGCCTGCCGGTTCTACCCAGAATACCGCAGTTCTTGAACCACTTCTCCGGCAGGGATATGTTCCGGTGTTGCCCGATTCGTCCCCCGGTGCCTGGTGGGGTTGTTCACCAAGCCTCAACACCCCATCACACCCGACGAGTTTGAGAATTCTGGTTCGGCCACCCCCGCCCCCCTTCGGCGGATGGCTGACCGGAACCTCTTGTTGGGGCGATCACCTCCACCGTTTGAACCCACCTCCTCCTGACGAGCACGAACGCCTTGAACAATCACCGCTACACCCTGTTTTCTGGATCGACCGGCCTGCTCGGCTCCTACCTGTTGCGTGACCTCTTGCTGGAGAACCTCCCGCTGGCAGTCATCGTGCGGCCCGGCCGGAAACAGTCGGCTGATGAGCGGGTGGCTGCCCTGGTGGCCGACTGGGAAAAGGTTGTCGGCCGAGAACTGCCCCGACCGGTTGTGTTTGCTGGTGATCTCACCCAGCCCGACTGCGGCCTCAATGCTGATGCCCGCCGCTGGATCAGCGAAAACTGTGACCAGGTGCTCAACAACGCTGCCAGCCTGAGTTTTCGGAACGCTGACCGCGAGGGAGAGCCGTGGCGAACCAATGTCAACGGCACTCGCAGCCTCATTGACCTGGCCCGAACTGTCGGCATCAGACATATGCATCATGTTTCGACAGCGTACGTCTGTGGCATCCGCTCTGGACGTGTGCTCGAGAATGAACTTGAGGTGGGCCAGGAATTTGGCAACGACTATGAGCTCAGCAAGGTCGAAGCCGAAAATATGGTCAGACGGGCCGATTGCTTTGATACGACCACGATTTATCGGCCTTCAATCATCGTTGGAGACTCACAGACCGGCTATACCTCGACCTACCATGGCTTCTTCGCTGCTCTGCGAATTGGCCACACCCTGCTGACCCGGGTGGCGATTGGCGCGACCAGTGGCCGGGCGCTGCTCAAACTGCTTGGCATTGATCCTGATGCCAGCAAGAACTTTGTCCCCGTTGATTGGGTCGCGGCTGTCATTGCTCGGGGCGTCCAGTCGCTGGAAGCCCGCGGCAGCACGTTTCATGTCACCCACCCCAACCCCCTGCCGATGAGCTTTGTGGCAGAGGTGGTTCAGGAAGCAGTCGAGTCGTATTCGATTGCGGCAACGCCAGACGACCCAGATCTCTGTGACGAAGAGTGGTTTGCTGAAAACATGCGGACCCAGCTTGATGTCTACCAACGGTACTTCCGGAATGACCCCGTTTTTGACACGACACAGATGCGGAGCATCGCCGGTGACATTCCCTGCCCGACACTTGATGAAGACAGCCTGATGCGGATGTCGAAGTTCGCAATTTCGCATGACTTTGGAAAGTATCCGCCCAGCCTCATCCCGGCCGAGGCCGAAGGAACAGAGCCTGCTGAATCGACGGAGCCGGCTTCGTCGGCAGCCGGTTCTGGATCGGCGTGAGTCGACCTAAGACCGTCCACCCGGCGACCGTCCACCCGGAACCGCCGCTGCAAAAGCGGCATGGCATGACCAGCACAGCCCCTCTCCCCCAGTTGGCAGGACTCCCCGGCTTTCCGCTGCCTCTAACTGCCTTCGAGGAATACCTGCTTCGCGACGGAAGCCCTGCGGCACCGCTGGAATTTTTCTTTCGCATCCATCTCGGCAGTGGGCTGTCGCGAGCGGTACTGGCGACGGCAACTGCGGCGGCGGCCTGCCGGCACCCCCTGCTGCTGGCCCGGATTCTGGATGACGACAAAGGGCCGCCAGTCTTCAGCTTTCGGCATCCGCCCACTGTTGATTCACTCGTGGTGGAAGTGGCCGACGCTACCTGCCCTCAGCCACTGAGCACGCCAGCCAGCCCACTTGTGCGGCTGATGCTTTCCCGGCCCACGGTCACTGGGGAACAGCCGGCTGGTGCGATCATCCTCGCCCAGTTTCATCACGTTGCTACCGATGGTCTGGGGGCGGTGGCCTTTCTTGAAGATCTCCTGGCAGAAATTGCACGCCTGCAAGCCGAGCCCCGGCAGCCTCAATCACGACTGCGTCGGCTGGAGCCGAGCCTGCTGCTAACGCGGGGTCACTACGGCCTTTCTCTCTGGCGTCTCCTGAAGATGCTTCCTGATCAGGCTGTTGGGCTGGCTGGCATCAGACAGTTCTTTCAAAATCGCCCCCTGCAGCTCGGAGCACAGTCAGCCCAGGCGACAGACCACCCCACGCTGTTGACTGACGCTACCTTCTCCCTCACCCCATCACGGACTGAGGCCCTTCGTCATGCGGCCGCCGCTGCCGATGTCTCTGTCAATGAATTGGCCGCCACCGCCATCTTTCAGGCCGTCGCACCATTGTGCAGAAAAATGCAGTCACCCCAGTCTGCCACTAGACCGGACGTCGTTCGCCTCTGCGTGCCCATGAACCTCCGCCGGGCCAGTGACCGCAAGATGCCCGCAACCAACTTGTGCAGCATGGTCTTTCTTGACCGCACGCCCAGCCAGATCGCCGCTGGCCCCTTGTCCTTGCTGCAGTCCATCCATGACGAGATGGCCCTCATCCGCCGGCACGGCCTGGGGCTGACTTTTATCTTCAGCCTGCTTCTTGGTCGGCGACTCCCCGGTGGCATTCGCGGCGTGGTGGCAGGGCAGCCAGCAGCAGCGACCGTGCTCTTTACCAATGTGGGCAAAGTCTTTCGTCGGCGGCGAACTGATGCTGCTCAGGCCCTACCACTGGTAACCGCGGTGGAGGGGCTGGCACCACTTCGCCGCGACACCCCACTGGCAATTACCGCGACCGAACATGCAGGCCAGCTGGCCTTCACCTTTCGCTACGATCACAGTCAGCTCACCCCCGCTGATGTGGCCGCTGCTGTGCGTCGTTTTGATGAGGCACTGGAAAACGTTGCTAAGGCCGCCGCCAGCCAGTCAGTCTCCTTGAGGCCTACATGATGTCCGCCGCACCTCTCTTGTCTGGACTGTCTGGTGAACTGGCTGGGAACGGCTGGGGCTGGCTGGGGCTGGCGATTGCCCTTGGCCTGATCGGCGTCACGCTGACGCAACTGGTGCTGGTCTGGTGGTTTGATCGCATCTGCCGGGCAGCGCCTGCGCTTCCCCCAGCGCCTGCGCTTCCCCCAGCGCCTGCGCTTCCCCTAGCGCATCCGCTTGCCCCACCACATGACGCATCTGCCGCCGCCCGGGTCATTCTTTGTCTGCGTGGGGGCGATCCCTTCCTGGAGGCAACCCTTGCAGCAATCACCAGGCAGGATCACCCCAGCTACGAACTGGTCATCGTCATTGATTCGCTGACGGACCCCGCCTGGCCCATCGTTGAGCGTTTTCGAGATCGCCATGAGGCATCCTGTCCCATCACTGTGACGCCGCTGGCAACCAGACCGCACCACTGCAGCCTGAAGTGTGCCAGCCTCCTCCAGGGCTTGGCTGACATGCCTGCCAGCATCAAGACCGTGGCACTTCTCGATGCCGATGTTGTGCCACCCCCGCACTGGCTGCGAACAATTTCCGAAACGCTTTCTGACGAGACCTGGGCGGTGACGGGCAACCGCTGGTATGTCCCCCCAGATCAGGAACTTGGCAGCTGGACCCGACTCGCCTGGAATGCGGGGGCGCTAGTGCAGATGGTCTGCTTTGGCATTCCCTGGGGTGGTTCACTCGGCTTGCACCGCGATCTGGTTGACCAGCCCATT
The DNA here is from genome assembly GCA_009919445.1 of Planctomycetia bacterium. Classification (GTDB taxonomy): domain Bacteria; phylum Planctomycetota; class Planctomycetia; order Pirellulales; family UBA1268; genus UBA1268. Next base: position 2,781 of record RGBY01000109.1, on the reverse strand, counting down.
CTGCGTCAGGCCTGGGCAACCGCATTCTGTGAAGACACCTCGCTGCCACGCGTCCTCCGCCGTCTCGGCAAACGGTGTCGATTTCTTCCCGCACTTATCGCGGTGAATCGCGAATCGGTGACGCTTTCGGCTTTTCTCCCCTGGGTTTCCCGGCAGTTGCTTACGGCGCGGCTCTACCATCCGGCCTGGCTACTGGTGTTTCCATTTGGTCTGGCTGCTCCGGCGCTGGTCGTGCTGGCCAGCCTGGCAGCGGCCGTCGCCGCAACCCAAGGCTGGTATCTCTTGGCGGTCATCGAGGCCGCAGCGATTGCCGCGTTTCTGGTCTCCCTGCCCGGGCTGGTCTGGTGGATCGAAGCGGCTGCCAGACGCGGGGCCCCTGGCGTGTTTCAGGCTGACGACCAGCCGGTCAGCCGTTCGTGGTGGCGGCTCATCGTGGGCATCGCCGTTGCGCAGTCGGCCTACCCTCGGTGCCTCTGGGAGGCGCAGACCATGCGGCAGTGTGACTGGCGGGGTGTTCGCTATGCAATCAACCCCGGGGCCCGCATTGAGGTCCTTCACGACGCTGCCGCAGCCAATAACCAGCCGAGCGATCGTTCTCATCCGTCCAACCATTCGCTCTCGTGACACTTATGCCGCTCATGCGGCCTGCACGCGGTGTAAGGCCATTGGCCAGCCTGTGACGGTCACGACAACCGGCTGCCGGCCCGTGAGTATTTTTTTTCGCCTGACCGATTCTCTCTGATGCACAGAGGAGAAATGTGGAAATGCCGTGGCCGGCCGTTCCGTTCTCCTAAGGAGAGGACTCATGGCAAAAGATACATGGCGGGTGGTCACGCAGGGGCGTGACGGGGAACTGATCGTACACGACTTTGACACCGCCGAAGACATTCTGAAATCGCACCTCCAAGTCGGCATTGACGACTGCAGCACCGACCTCGGCCTCCGCGGAGCTCCGGTATTCCGGTCACTGATTGGCCCGATGCCCGAGGGCGATAATGTGGTCCGCTACGAGAGCCCCGAGGTGTTTGAGATGCTAACCAAAGAGTGGGCGATTCCGCGGACGCCGAAGCGACGCTCTCGCAAGAAGGCGGCACCGACTGATGGCTGAGACGATTTTCGCCAAGATCATCAGCCGGGAGATCCCCGCAAAGATTGAGTATGAAGACGATCACTGCATGGCATTCCACGATGTGGCTCCGCAGGCTCCGACCCACCTTCTGGTGATCCCCAAGCAGCCGATTGTGAATCTGGCAGCAGTGACCGACGACGACACACCACTGCTGGGGCACCTGGTCCGGGTGGCCACCCAACTGGCAGAACGCCTCAATCTCGCGGACGGCTACCGGCTGGTGGTCAACTGTGGTCCGCATGGTGGGCAGACGGTTGACCACTTACACATCCATCTGCTCGGCGGCAGACCCCTACGTTGGCCGCCGGGCTGAGCCGACCATTTCATCATCGCGGTGAATGGCACGTGGAACGGTGCTGCGGCGTTATTCGTACCGCCGATCCCCCGGCTCGCGCCGGGGACCCAGAACTTACCGCCACCAGTTCCGCATGCGGTCAAAAAACCCATCGGTTTTTTCAGCGGTCTTGGCTGCAGCGGCCGTGCGGCGAGCAGCTCGACGGGCGGTTCGCTTGGCTGCCGTCTCAACCTGCTGTTCCGTGACCGTCTCAGCGAGGAAACGCGGCCAGTAGCCCTCGAGGGCCGCCGGCAGCGACGCCATTGCCCCGGAAGCGAGCGAGTGCTCCATCTGGTCGATCAACGCCCGTAGCTCTGCCCGCTGCGAATCGGCGAACACCAGGTCAAAAACCTGTACCTCGTCGACCTCGACCACACCCGGCCCGAGCATGTCAAACCGAAGCCGTAGCGACTCGGTCTGATCCGGGGGCAAATCAGTAACCTGCAAGACAAACTGTGTCCAGCCTTCCGTTAACGGCCGACCACCAGTGGCCGCTCCCACCGGAGCGAAGCGATAATATTCTTCTCCGTCCTTGCGACCTTCGAGAGCAACCCGCAGTGGCGGTTGTGCCGCCTCTGCCGGAATCCGAAGCCAGACGGCAATGCTCGCCCGGCCAGTCGCCGGCGGCTCAAAGGGATTGCTCCGAGCGGTGGCCAGTTCACCCGACGAACTGAGTCGCGCTGCCCGATTAACGGTGTCGTCCTCAGTCTGGGGACGCGGTGCCTCGACAAGTTCGAGCCTTCCGCCAGGAGTTTCCACTAATTCCCAGCCGGTAATTCCTTCATCGAGACTGGGGAGATCAAAGCCCGGATTATCGAGAACCGGCAACGCAGGTGGCGCATCGAGGACCGCCTGCCGACGACGAAGTTCAGCCACCTGATCGGCCATCAGGCGGACCGACTCTTCAGCAAAGCGAATCTCGCCCCGATCCACTGAAACATCAGACTCGCCCTCAAGACAGACAAGCCTCAGGCTCCACGGCTGGAGTTCCACTGCCACCTGATTTACCGCGATAGGGACCGCCTCTCCTGAGATCACATCCGTCCCGGCCGCGACGGGCTGGCTGACTCTCAAGTTCAGCTGGGCTGCCAACCGCGTGGCATTGGTCAGGGCCAGCCAGGTTTTGCCCTCCCGACTGAAAACCAGAACCGGAAACTCTGCTGGCAGGCCGGCAACAGGCTCGCCACCCGCACGCGGCACTGCCTGAAAGGCGGCGCGAACGGCAACGTCATCAGGCGTCAGGTTGGCCCACCGCAGCGAGTGATCGAACACCACTTCGGCATCAGCATGCGTGAGGCTGGTAACGAGTAAGGCCTGC
>RGBY01000108.1 GCA_009919445.1 Planctomycetia bacterium | reverse complement strand
TCACGGCGGAAGCCACTGATGGCGAACGCTTCTGAAAATGCCTGGATGGTTTCAGCCCGCACCGGCTCAGCCCCGTTAAAAGCCAGTGACCAGCTTGAGAGATCGAGAGCAGCCCGCTGTTCAGGGGTGGTTTTCCTGACGCAGAGTTCGTAGGCGAAGTTCGGCCCACCACTGATGGTTGCTCGGTATTTGGCTATTGCCTGAAGCCACCGCAGGGGCTTCTGCAGGAAGGCAACAGGCGACATCAGCACGTTGAACTTCCCACCGTAGAGTGGCACCAGGATGCCCCCGATCAAGCCCATGTCATGGAAACTTGGTAGCCAGAAAACACCCGATTGGCTGCGGGTGATTTCAAAGGCCTGCATGATCCGCAGCGAGTTATGCAACAGGTTCTCATGCGAGAGCATCACCCCTTTGGGTGTCCCCGTTGAGCCGCTGGTGTATTGCAGGAATGCAAGCGTGTCGCCATCTATGTCAGGCCGGTTCCAGCGGTCTGCCCAGCTGGCATCGAGTTCACTATCAACCTGCCAGATTAGATGTTCGAGGCTGGGGGCTGAGGCTTTCAGCGAGTCAAATCGGTCAACAACATCGCGGGTTGTCAGAGCGACTGAGGCATCGGCATCGGCTGCAATTGCCTCAATCCGTTCCACCGAACGATTCTTGCGTGGCGGATAGGCCGGCACGGCGATCGCGCCGCCGTAGAGGCAGCCCAGGAAGGCGGCAATGAAGTCGAGGCCGGAAGGGTAAAGCAGCAGCACCCGCTTACCTGTCATGCCCTCATGAGTCAGCCAGGCACCAACCGCTCGGGCCTTCCTGTCGAGTTCGGCATAGGTAATGTTGAGTTCTTCGTTCTCACCATCGACAAGAAAGGTGAAAGCCCGGTCATGCGGGCGATAGGCGGCCCGCTGCCTGAGCAGATCGACAATCGTGGGCGCGAAGGAGCCTTCAGAGAGAGCAGTCGGGTTCACGACAGGAGGGGCCTCCAAACCGTCACCGGCAGCAGGGACAAGCCGACTGCTGTCAGGCCACGAAATTTTCGGTTGGTAGCGTCCAGTGGCCCGCCCTGGCCAGCGTCCGCCACGGAGTGCCCCACCTGTTCCCAGGGAACCTCAGCAGGGCGAAAGGCGATGCATCCAGCGTCGCCAGGCACACGTTCCGCTAAATAACTTGTTTTCTCAAATCAACGTCGGCAGAACGTTCCCGTGATCACGACAGTATAGCCACCGAGACCGCGCAACCGGTAGTTTCGGCGCGACCCGAAAGCGAAAGCCAGATCAGGATTCCCCGGCAGGGAAGGCTGGCTGAGAGGAGAGTGGGGAGCGGGGTTCAGGTCGAGGAGTGGCGTGTGCGACGCCGTGGCTTACGCCCAGGTGCGTCCACTGGCCCGCTCGGCCCGGGGACCAAACCCGCCGACAAGGCCACCGATCAGTTCCCAGCGATCGTGTCGCCGCACTTCGATGTCACCCTGCTCGTTGACCCGCACCAGGCAGCCCTCGGTCAGGCCGGCCCGTTGGATTTGTTCCGGTGGCACCTCGCCCGGTTCGACGATGCTCATCAGGGCGTGTCCGGTCATTTCGATGTATCGCATCGCAGGCTCCTGAGAAGCAGCGGGTCGTGGTGTCCTTCGGCTGTGTAACCGTTCCTCATAGTTTGAACGCATGCCACCAGTTTCTGCAACGGTGTTCCGGCCAGCAGTGCACAAGGCTGGCATCCCGCATGAAGGCTGCGGAAGGCGAACGAACTAGCTCGCCGGGCACGAGTCGGCGGCAAAGCATTCATGAAGCCTGACGAAGGTGTCTGGGGGAATTTCCTCAGCCCGAATTGAACGCTCGAAGCCGAACGCTTCATAGAGCCGCTCCACCTTTGCCACAGCCTCAGGCTGCTGCTTGCCACCAGCCAGACGGACCAGGACACCCCGCAGCACCTTGCGACGGTGACAGAAGATGTCACGAACAAACTCATGGAAGCCCTGCAGGTCGGCGATACGGTCTCGGCGTTCTGGCTCAAGGTTGATTCGCACAATGGCTGAGTCGACTTTGGGACGTGGCCAGAAGGCAGACGGAGGCAGAATCCGCACGATCTCGCCGCGACACTGGGCCCCGACCCAGACTGATAACGCGTTGTAAGCATGGCTGCCGGCTGCAGCAATCATGCGTTCTCCCATCTCCCGTTGCACGGTAACGGTGGCTGACGCAAATGGCCGAACGAGAAGGAGATTCGAAATAACCGGGGTGGCAACACAGTAAGGAAGATTGGCAACAAGCAGGAACCGCCCACTGCGGCCAGCAGCCTGTCGGGCAGCCTCAGCCTCGTCGATTGCCGCAAGCACAGCTGGTGCCAGGCGGTGCTTGCTGGCGAGCACATCACCTTCCACGATCGTCACATTTTCGGCATCGATGAGCCGGTCGCGAGCCAGGGTGGCCAGCCGTCGGTCGATCTCAGCGGAGACCACACGGAAGGCGGCCCGGGCGAGCCGTTCTGTCAATGCGGCAGTGCCACTGCCGACTTCAAGCACGATGTCGTCGGGCTCGATTTCCGCTGAACGCTCGAGCAGGTCGAGCAGATTCAAGTCGACCAGAAAGTTCTGTCCCTTGCGGGCGTCGATTGAAAAGCCGACCTCTTCAAACAGGTTGCGGAGGTAAGCCGTGGTCTGCCGCACCGCCCGTCCGGTGCTGGCGTCTGGCTTGGGGCCGGCTGTTGGCTGAGCCTGGTCTCGTTCAGGCCGACGCTGTGGGCCCTTATGCCGCGGTGGTTGTCCTGCGACGCCAAAACTTGCAGCATCAACATCGACAACGGTCAGGCTGACGCCGTCAACGGCGATCGAGCCTTTCCCTGCCATCTGGATCAGCAGGTCCGGCGGGGCGGTGAAGCGGCATGTTACCCAGTCCTGCTCCTCGATTCGTTCGGCCAATTCGCCGAGCCCATCGACGTGGCCGGTCACAAGGTGGCCCCCGAGCCGGTCGGAGAGGCGGAGGGAGCGTTCCAGGTTGACGGCATCCCCGACGCCCCGACGTCCCAGTGTTGTGCGGTTGAGTGTTTCCGGGCCGAGTTGAAACTCAAGCCGTGGCCCATCGATGCGTACCACTGACAAGCAGCAGCCGCTGGTACAGATGCTCTCGCCAATCACGGCGTCAGCAGCGAGGGGACCAGCATCGATCGCCAGCCGCAGTCCGGGAGGCTCTGGGATCACGGCAAGAATTCGGCCGAGGTGCTCGACGAGACCAGTAAACATGGCAGGTGCGTTTGCTGAGGAACCAACGAGAGGGGAAAGGGACCACGCCGCAGGGGCGAGGGAGGTTGATGTCCACGATCGTAGACGTTCACGCCCGCCAGATTCTCGACAGTCGTGGCAATCCCACCATAGAAGTTGACGTCAGCCTCGCTGACGGCACGTTTGGCCGGGCTGCGGTGCCCTCTGGTGCGAGTACCGGTGCCCATGAGGCTTGGGAAAAGCGTGACGGTGACAACGATGTTTATCTCGGCAAGGGCGTGCTCGAGGCGGTTGAAAACGTCAATAATCGCATCGCTGAGGAACTCGAGGGCTGTGATGCCCTTGACCAGACCGGCATCGACATGCGGATGCTCGAGCTCGACGGCACCCCGAACAAGAAGACGCTCGGAGCCAACGCCATTCTTGGAGTGTCGCTGGCGACCGCCCATGCGGCAGCCGAGCACTGTGGCCTTCCTCTCTATCGGTATCTCGGCGGGACGACGGCCCGGATCCTGCCCGCGCCGATGATGAATATCATCAATGGCGGAGCGCACGCTGATAACCCGCTCGATGTGCAAGAGTTCATGGTGATGCCTCTGGGCTTCGACAGCTTCGACGCCGCCCTGCGGGCAGGGGTGGAAACCTTTCATGCCCTGAAAAAAGTTCTCAAGGACAAGGGGTTGGTCACCGCCGTTGGTGACGAGGGAGGCTTTGCACCCCAGATCGGTAGCTGCAGCGAGGCCTTGGAAGTAATTCTGACGGCCATCGGGAATGCCGGCTACATGCCGGGCGAGCAAATTGCCATTGCGCTTGATGTCGCGGCGACCGAACTCTACGACGCCTCTGCCGGCACCTACACGATTGAAGGAAAGTCCCTCAGTTCGGCTGCCATGGTTGACTTCTTGGCCGATCTGGCCGGCAAGTATCCGATCATGTCGATCGAGGATGGCTGCTCTGAAGATGACTGGGAAGGGTGGACACTGATCAGTCAGAAGATTGGCGACAAAGTCCAACTTGTCGGTGACGACCTGTTTGTCACCAATGCCGAGCGGCTCGGCCGTGGCATTGCCGAAGGGGTTGCCAATAGCATCCTGGTAAAAGTCAATCAGATCGGCACCCTGACTGAGACAACCGAAGCAGTCTCACTGGCTCACCGCTCTGGCTACACATCAATTGCCAGCCATCGCAGCGGTGAAACCGAAGATGCTACGATTGCTGATCTGGCAGTTGGGCTCTCGACCGGACAGATCAAAACCGGGTCGGCTTCCCGGAGTGATCGGGTTGCCAAATACAACCAGCTGCTGCGGATACAGGAGTCGCTTGGTGATGGCGGCCTCTACGCCGGCCGCGACGTGCGGGCCCGCTGGCCGGGGATGTGCTAGTTGGCTGTCTACACGGAAAGCTCGGGCATCGTGCCCGACTTTCCTTGTGGCAGAACGCCAAAAAGCCAAGGTTTTGTGGCGTTCTGCTGGTGCTGATTGGCGGCATCGTGCCGCCGGTTGGTGAGCGAGGGGGTGGCTGTTTCCGCAAGTGGGCTCTGGGCGCGAGCGTAGCCCGGAGGGCGAAAGCGTAGCGGACAGGCAGTGAGCGGAGGCCTGGATGGCCGACGGGAACGTCCAGCGAGTGGGAACAGTCACCAACGAGTGACTGTCTTCCTGCCCCCTTCCTACATCACAGGTTCGGGCATCCTGCCGCCGGGTGGTGAGACGCTCTATGCCGCTTTGGCTCTTGATGTGACTAGAATGTCGCCATGGAATGCCCTGGCTCTGATGTCGAACAGTCCCCCTTTCGCCCGTCTGACAGTCCGTGGTTTTGGGGGCTCTTGTTCTCGCTGATGGCGCTGATCGGCCTCAGCCTGATTGGGCCAAAGTTCGATGTGCGGCAACGGCAGATTGAAGGCCGGTTTCTCGGCCGACGCGAGGCTGCCATGGAGCGGTGGCGCCGGCAGGCGGGGCTGCCGGAGGTCGATCTGGCCGATTCGGCCGTCGATCGAAGCGTCGCGGCACCGCAGCGGATTGTGCCCCTCTGGACACTGGCGACAGCAGCGTCAGTTGCCGCCGTCGGCAGTGGCGTCATGCTAACTCGTCAGTATCGCCAGCATCTCAGCCGATGATGCTGCGGCGGCGGGCGTGGTAGTCCCAGACCACAAATCGGTCGAGTTCATGTCCAGCTGCAAAAGCCACCCGGCCCCGGGCCGTTTCGGCCAGTCGGTAGGCAAACTGAATGTCCTCTCGTGACTGTGACCAGCCGGAAAGCAAAAAGACATTCACCATGATGCCATCCTGATGGCAGCGACGAGCCTCGCGGATGGTGGCCTCCTCCGTCCGGCCATGGGGTGGGTAGAGTAGATAGAGTTGTTGATCTTCGAAGTGCGCGGTGGGCAGGCCATCGGTAATCACAATCACTTGTCGATTGGGTGTGTCCTGACTGGCAAGGAACTGCCGCGAAAGCTGCAAGGCATGCTGAATGTTGGTGAAGTGTGGGGGAATGTCTGACTCTCCGATTGTCGGATCAGTCATGTCGGCTCGCAGTCGGACGACGGGGTCGAAAATGGTCACGGGCTTGGGCAGCAAGGAGACCAGTTCCCCATGGCTGCGGGGCTTGGCAAAGGAGGCCATCTCAATGAACTGCAAGAAGTCGCCGGGATATTCCCTTTGGATAAGACCCTGCAGGGCCAGCGCCATTCGCTTGACATTGATGTAAAGACCGCCGTATCGCATCGATCCACTCATGTCGAGCACCACCACGGTGGCTGCCTTCGGCGAGTTGCGGGTGCGATGGACCTCAAGGTCTCGCTGGTCGAGCCGAAGAGGGGCTGCGGCTGGCCCGATGCAGCCCCCTTCGGCAAGTCGGCGAAGCATGGCGTTGGTGAGCGAACTGGGGATGTCGAGATGGGCTACGGCGTCACCAAACTCAAACGGGCGGGTGGGAACCATCTCGACGGCCCCCTCGCCTGCGGCGGCCGCAGCATGACGTCCTGTCTTGGCCGCGGTGAGGTCACTGAAAATCTGCTCTAGCAGTTTTCCCTGGAAGGTGCGGATGGCCTGCGGGGTGAGCTGGTAACCCCGGCTGGAACGGTCGAGTCCCTGCTCGGCTGCGGCCCGCTCAATGAGTTCCTGGACCTGTTGCCGGAGCCGGGCGAGGTCGTCGAGTTCTCCCGCTTCGGCATAACGGCCAAGGGCTTCCATGTCGATCAGGCCAACTTTGGCGTTTTTCCGTGCCTCGGCAAGTTCAGCCAAGAGCCGGTCGATAGTCTCGAGTTCGTCCTTGATCGTCAGCGCTTCAACAATCGAGAGGGGCGTGCGGCCGGTAAACTGCCAGCCGGCTGCGAGTTCGTTGATTTCGTAGGACGTGCCGAGTTGGTCGATCAGCTTCAGCACCGCAGCTGCCAGTGACGGATGGCTGCTTTCGACGGCATACCAGAAGCGTTCGAGTCGCCGTATCTGCTCGCTTGTCACAGCCTCTGTGAACGCATTGGCCAGTCGACGTGGAGGGACGATCTCCACAGCAGTTCGATGGAAGGCCTGCCGTGCTCGCTTTTGGACGGAATCGGCCTCGTAGGTCGAGAGGATTTTCTGCTTGCGTTCCTCCAGCCGCGCCCGCAGGGCATCGAGCGAAGGACCAAGGCCGCGAATCTGCTCTGGGTCGAGCACCACGGCCTCTGCGAGTTGTTCGTCGGTCAGGTCATCGAGGCCACCGGTGGCCAGCATGTGTTCCACCGCCGGGGTGGCCAGATCGGTTGCTGCTGGTCGCGGAGGGGGAATTCGTACCGGGTCGTACCGTTGGTACGAGTGCACGATTCCTCCGAGTGATTCACGGCTGGGCATTGGGGACTCTACCGAAAGCCTTCTGTGTCGTAGAGAGTGCGGCCATGGAGTTCCAGCCGCGAAATTCGCTCCGTGGCATGGAGGCCAGCGAGTACAAACTCGATGCAGGCAGCCCGCACGGCAGGATCGCTGGAGGGATTCACCTCAAAGGCCTTGTCCCAGACGGCAGGGATCTCGCTGACGATTGCCTCATAGGCACGTGATGGAACAGCGTCTCCGACTTCAATCTTGATCCCATCCTGGAAGGCCGCAGCAATTTCATCGAGCCCATGTTGCTCAACATACTCGGTGAAGACGGTGGCAATGGCATCGGCCATGATGCCTTCAAGCACCTGCTGCTCGGTCATCTGGTGGCTTCCCATGAGGTCGAGTTCGAGCTTGCCAAGGCTTGAAGTGACCAGGTGGGCAAGGTCGCTGACCCTGGGCACCGCCGGCTTTTCTCCCAACCGCACGGCCCGTTGGCGGGCACTTGCCACCATCGTCTGGTAGTTGGCGATCGAGAGCCGGGCGCTGACCCCTGATTGCTGGTCAAGAAAGCGACTGCTGCGGGCCGTGATGGTGATCTGCTCAATCAGTTCCTTCATGAAAGGAGGAATCAGCACGGGCCAATCGCCACCAAGGTCGACCGCCGCCTCCTGCTCGGCGACGGCAATCCCGAGTTGCCGATCTCGCGGGTAGTGGGTGTGAATGACTGCCCCGATGCGATCCTTTAACTGGGGGATGACCTTGCCCGAGCGGTTGTAGGTCGATGGATTGGCCGAGAACAGCAGCATGACGTCAAGTTCGAAGCTGATTGGGTAGCCACGGATTTGCACGTCCCGCTCTTCGAGGATGTTGAACATGCCAACCTGCACCAGTTCGTCGAGTTCGGGCAGTTCGTTCATGGCAAAGATGCCACGGTGCAGCCGGGGAA